>JAJRBS010000051.1 GCA_028679325.1 Methanoregulaceae archaeon
CCCCGCCGCTCATCACCCCGAGCGATCCCATGCCCCGGTACTGCTTGTAGCGTCGCCCTTTCATGGTGATGATCCTTCCTGGGGACTCGTCGGTCCCGGCCAGCAGGCTCCCCATCATCACCGTGTCCGCTCCTGCTGCAATGGCCTTTGCCACGTCTCCAGAGTACCGGATCCCGCCATCCGCAATAACCGGTACACCAGACCCCAGAATAGTGTCGGCGACACTGGCAATCGCCGTGATCTGGGGCACTCCGACCCCGGCCACGATACGGGTTGTGCAGATAGAGCCTGGGCCGATACCGACCTTGAGCCCGTCAACGGTATCAACCAGGTCGAGTGCCGCCTTGCTGGTGGCAATGTTCCCGGCGATAACATCGGCCTTGATGCTCCCCTTGATGTCCCTGACCGCCCGGACCACGTTCATGTTGTGTCCGTGAGCGCAGTCCACCACCAGGGCGTCGGCACCGCATTCCTCGAGGAGGACAGCCCGATCGAAGTCAAAGGGGCCGACAGCCGCCGCCACCCTGAGCTTTCCTGCCTTGTCGCGGGAGGCATTCGGGTACTGTCTCTTCTCGAGGATATCCTGGATGGTGATGAGCCCGATGAGCCTCCCCTGATGGTCCACAACCGGGAGGCGCTCGACCTTGTTCGTGTACATCAGTTCAAGCGCCTCGTCGGTCGTGATATCTTCCGGTGCGGTGATCGGCTCCCGGGTCATGACGGCCCTGACCCGCTCACCACCCCTCCGGAGGGCGATGGCCCGGATGTCCCGCCGGCTCACGATTCCGATGACACGCTCGTCTTCGAGCACCGGGACCCCGCCTATCCGGTTCTCGTTCATGAGCCTCTCCACCTCGGAGACTATGATATCGGGGGTGACCGAGATCACTTTCCGCTCGATCATCTCCTCGGCTTGCTTCACAATCCGTACCTCGCCAGCCTCCATTTCAGGAGTCATGTTCCGGTGGAGTACACCAAGACCCCCTTCGCGGGCAAGGGCAATGGCCATGGCAGACTCGGTGACAGTGTCCATGGCCGAGGAGACCAGCGGGATCTTCAGCGGGATATTCCGGGAAAACCTGCTCCGGATGTCGGCCTCGGTCGGCTCGATCTCTGATTCAGCAGGCTCGAGCAGCACGTCATCAAAAGTCAGGGCCAGCGGAGCCTTCAGCTTCTCGCAGAACATGGCTCACCCCACCATCCGGGCCAGTTCGAGCACCAGGTCCTCCCTGATGGAGGCGTCCCTGTTTCCCCCGCACACCATTCCCCTGACCCCTATGATATCGGGATTAATCCTTTTCAACGCCGGAAGGTGATCAAAGCAGAGCGACCCGGCAAGGGCGGTCATAACCCCTGCATCGCGGTTCATGCCGGTGAAGAGCCGGAGTGAGTCCTCGCTCATGAAGTCAAACGTGCTCCGGCCATCTTTTTTCCCTGTATCCACCATGGCCACGTCTGCCCCGGCCGCGGCTGCCAAGGGAGCCATGGCGAAGGGCGAGATGGTGCCAAGCCTCTCGTAGTCCGAGTAAGAGGCGATGACCACGTACTTCTCGGGGTATTCCTCTTTGACCGCCCTGACCACGGCCCGGATCAGTTCCGCCGCCCTCTCTGTGCCGTCGAAAAGGAGACCTATCTTGATGAAATCCGCCCCGGCACATGCCGCTCCATAGGCGGCAAGTGCAGCACCGCCCGGCTTAAAATCGAAATCGCCGATCGCCGCACTGACCGGTTTTCCGGACAGTTCCCTGACAGCCCTGATGACCCAGGGAAAATTCGCCCCCAAAGAGCCCTCCGCCGGCCGCTTGATGTCGATGATATCCGCGGCAAGAGATCGCTTCGCCTCTTCAATGTCCCTCGGGCTGACCAGCAATCGCATAGGATTTAATGATCGTGCGGGATAATAGTGATTACGCTGGCACGATGGATGTGATTCTCGCAATGGACCTGAAAGGAGGGCTTGTTGTCCACGGACAGAAGGGAGAGAGGGAAAGCTACCGCCCCCTTACCTGGGGTCTTTCAGACTCTGCCGAGCCCCGGAAATACCTTGAAACACTGGGACCCCGTTTCCTGTACATCGCAGACCTGGACCGCATCACAGGGAAAGGGTCGCACAATGCCGCGATCAGTCTCTGCTGTAAGATGGTCGAACGGTGCTACGTGGACCGGGGCATCAGGTCCCCTGCCGATTGCCTGCCCGGTGTAACAAACGTGGTGGGGACCGAGACAGCCGGTGAGGACCTCTCTGTCTACCGGGGAGGATTTCTCTCCCTTGATATAAAGGACGGGGTGGTCATCCCCGGAGGACAGGATCCTTTGCAGATACTTGAAGAAGCGGAAGTTCTCCCCTTCGACGGGTGCCTCGTTCTGAACCTGGCGTCGGTCGGGACAGGCGGAGGACTGCCTCCGGTATCCTGGCTCAAGGGGCTCAGGGAACGGTACGGGAAAACACTTCTCTTCGGTGGCGGGGTCTCCGGAGGAGGAGACATGGACACGCTCAGGGATACCGGGTTCGACGGTGCCGTGATCGCAACCGCCGTCCACAGGGGAAAGATCCCGGCCCGGGTCCTTCGGGAGGGGACATGGTCCTGATCACCATCGAAGGAATCGATGGCAGCGGGAAGAGCTCTCTCATCACGTCATTAAAAGAGAACCTTCAGGACCTGTGCCCGGTCTTCACCCGCGAACCCGGCTCGACCTGGATTGGTGATCAGGTCCGGAGGGCAATTTCCGAGGAGATGGACCCTGTCACCGAAGCCCTCCTTTTTGCGGCCGATCATGCCGCCCATGTTCGGCAGCTGATCCGGCCTTGCCTGCAGGAAGGAAAGCTTGTCATCTCTGACCGGTACTCGGACAGCAGGTACGCCTACCAGCCGGCCTTGTTGGAGGGAATCATCGACCAGCCCCTGGAATGGCTCCGTGCCCTTCATGACGGGTGGACAATTCCCCCGGACAGGACCTTCCTGTTCGTGCTGCCGGTCAGTCTGGCCCACGAGAGGATGCGAGAGAAGGGGAAGAGAGAGCATCTCGAACACCCCGATCTCCTCGAGAAGGTCCAGAAGAATTACCTTGCCCTGGCCGAAGCCGAACCGTCCCGGTTCGTGCTGGTCGATGCGACAAAAGAGAGGGACGAGATCGCGGCCTTCGTAGCCGGGAGCATCAGGGATTTTTACGAACGGTCACGATCACGTCGTCAACGGTGATCACGTCCACCTTCTCACCCTCGACGAGATATTCAGTCCGGAGCTCGTAGGATCCGGG
>JAJRBS010000053.1 GCA_028679325.1 Methanoregulaceae archaeon
CCGGGGATTCTGCCATCAAGACCTCGGGCAGGTCGGCAACCGCCTCGACAGCGGCCACGGCCCGGGCGAAGGGTTCCGGCAAACCGCTCTCGTTCCTAATCGCGATGCCGTTCAGGCGGAGATCAGATCCGATTCTCGTCATGAGCCAGTCCCTGACCCGGACTGCCGTCTCCTGGATCACCCCTTCCGGCATCAGGTCGGAGACCGCGATCAGAACTCCGGGTTCGTGGAAGAAAGTCTTCTCATGCCGGAACTGTACCAGTTCGTCGCCAACCGTGAACGAACGCTCACCAGCGCCGATCTTCACCCGCTGCACCGGGGGCCGGGTCGAAGCACCGAGGACTGCCTTCGCGGTCTCGTCAAGATAGGGGCAGAGCTCCGGTTTTGCTTTCGAACCGGCCAGCTTCATGGCAAAGGTCAGGCAGGTCGGTTCACCGCACTCCTTGCAGTTCTTCCGGGGGAGGAGCTTGTAAATATCAAGAGCCTTGAGCACCATGGATCACCGGCCCTCTTCTCCTTTACCCTCCCAGAAGGCATCGATCCCCTCCCGGAGGGGGCGTATGGTGGAGGGGTGGCGCACACAGACGACAGACGCTCCAGCCACCGTTGACGGAAGCATGCTGTAGAGTTCCCAGGCCACAGCCATCTCCGCCATTCTGGCCGGATCCGCCTCCCGGACCTCTTTCACGCTGAGAGTATCGGGGGCAGAACTGATCATGGGCATGGCAAGGTCGGTATCGCCCTTCAGGGCCGAGGTCCGGATCCGTTCCATGACAGAGTAGGAATACTCAAAGCCATACCCCAGGGCTCCGGTGTAGGGGTCAATGACGATCCTGTCGTGGGGAAGGCCGATCTCCCGGAGGAGAATATTGAGCTGCTTGGCAAGGTTGATATCTATGGGCGACTGGGCGATGACCAGGTGGCCGTAGGCCATGGCCGCAGCGGCCACGCTCCTGTACCGTCCCGCCTCGGCCGTTCCCAGGAGGAGTCTCTCACCCTCTCCGGCCTCGCCAATCCTCCGAAAGACCTCGCTGTCAAGCTCCGGGTCGATACTCCCTTCCACGATCAGGGGGAGGCTGGTGGCCTGGAGGACTGCTTCCACCGTGGCTGAGACAGGAACGGGATCAGTAAAGCCCCTGACACGGGTGCTGGTGAGGACGAGCTTCAGGAGATCGGGGCCGAAATCCTGCTCTGCCTTCTTCGCCCATGCCGCCGGGTCACCGGTGATATCACCCAGGTGACCGGTAACCGGGGCGGGCCAGAGCGAGGGGTCATCGCAGAGCTCGTAGGCGATAAGCGGTTTATGCCCCGACGGCGGGTTACCGATGTAGGGAAGGTCCCGTTCACCGCCGATAACGATGCTCGCGGTCCGGGTCCCGCCGTCTTTTCGGCTGGCACCGAGGACAACCGTCCCGATCTCACCTGTCCAGTCAGCTAGGGTGGATAGTGCCATGTCTCTCCTCACAGAAGTTGTTTCATGGTGAGGGCCGGGTGTCCGGTCCTGGACAGGAGCCCTGCCAGTTCTTCGATGGTGACGGCTTCCTTTTCGGTCGCGATCTGGTCATAGAGTGAAGAAAGACCCCTCTCTGCCAGTTTCTGGCGGAGCCTCCCGGAGAGTTCATCCTTCAGGGCCGAGGGCATCCAGACCAGACGGCTGATACCTCCCTCTGCCTGGAGGAACCGGTCCGATAGGATGAAGTTCTTGGAGATCCCGGCGAATCCGGGAGTCTGGGCTCCTCCTCCGATGGTGCCGGCCAGGGTTGAGAAACTCATCCCGGACGGGGTCTCTCCCTTGTATTCCCTGTTGACCACCATGAAACCGTTCACCTCCGGGAGCATGAGGGCGATGCACTCGAAGCACCCGCAGCAGGTCATCGGGTACTCCATGATACTGTACAACGAGCATCGTTCCACCTCGCCATGGGAGGCCTTCTTCACGAAGCGGTTGACCCCTTCAAACTCTCCCCGGGCAGCATCGATCTCCTTTCCCTTCGGCACCGGCTGGTTGGCCCCGGCAGGTGATATCTCGTAAGCGATCCTCCCGTCGAGCCAGGAGATGGCCCCGCAGAGTGCCGGCCTCTCCGGCGTGATGATGCAGACATGGTTGGGGGCAAAAGTCTGGCAGAGGGTGCAGGAGTAGTAGGTATCCACATCGGTATCCTTCATCCCCCGGATCCTCTCATCCCTCTCCTCGTAGATGCGCTCTGCATCTTTTCGTGCGGCAACGACATTCTGCTCGTCCGTGATCAGGGTTACCTGGACTGAGTCGAGCAGGTCCGGAAAGTCAATACGGAACTTGGCGGCAAGGAGTTTTCCGAGGTGCTCTATCCTGACCCCCCTGGCGACCGCTTCTTTGGAGATCCTCACCCAGATAATGTCTCTCTGGGCGACGTGCCATGACCCTTCGCCATAGTTGATGAAGTTGTGGATGCGGCGTTCGAGTACCGGTTCATACTCACGTCTCATGTTCTTTCCTGCCACTTCGACGATGAGGCCAAGGGGAACCGCCGATCCTTCTTTCAGATCCCCGATCTCCGGGCCGATGACCCGGACCATGCCGTCCATAACCTCACCTTCCGGTCTGCACCGGAGGAGCTCGAAAGCAGGGGACCGCCCGCCGCCGAATTCGACATACATGTCCTCCTTCCTGATACTTTTTCCCTCGAAGGCCGGGGAACAGGCCATGGGTATGGGGATGGCGGTCACACTCACCTTGATCCCCTTGAGATCCATCCCCGTCTTCACTGCATCCGCCGGGCTGACGCGGATCCACTGTTCACCTTCATACTCCCCTGCTGAAAGGATCGGTATACCCAGCAGCCGGAAGGCGTCATGAACAGCCGTTTCCTCTTCGGACAGGCCCGGGAAGACGATGGATATCGCCTTCGCCCTCTCCTTTGCGTACGACAGCAGCCTTCCGGCGTCACCGGGTGTCACCCCCCCGAACATCATCGCCACCCGGGCAAGGATATCGATGAAATGGATCCCGGAAGAGGGCCGGGAGCCGAGAGGCACCAGCCGGTACTCGGCACCCACTTTCACCCCCGCCTCCCCGAGGCTGCTGATAATTTCTCCCGAGAGGAAGGTGAGCATGTACTTCTCCTGGAGTTCACGGCACAGGGCCGCTGCAGCATCGGGAGAAGGCGGTTTTCCCGAGACCAGTACCAGGCCGAGGATACTCCCGTCGACAAGAGAATAACCGAGGGTCCTGAGGACGGCGTCGGGGATAAACCCGGTATAAGGGGCAGGTTCCTTTCCCCTGGCAGCAGTCTCTGCAGCCACCAGGCATTCGCAGGCGACCAGCGGATTTCTCTCTGTCGCCTGATAAGCTTCCCGTGCTTCATTCGCTGTGTGGACAGCTTTTCCGGTGAGGGCATAGGTCACCGGCAGGTGGTATGCTGTCTCTTCATAGGAGAATACACCTGACAGCTGTTCCATCCGGGAGTCGAGTGACCGTTTTCCGGATACGATGGCGTCATCCACAGAGATCATCGTCGTCTCACCACGTCTTGCACACTATTCTCACCAGCCCCCTATATGGCTTTGGTTCGGGCTGGTCCCGTCCGGAAAGGTCTGGTCAGCAGGACCGTGGAGGGATCCTGATATCCTTAAATAGGTCGTCCTGCCATTCTGTATCTGGACCGGAAATATCATGAAAATGGAGCATGTCCCCGGACGGGACAAAGGGAAGATACTCCTCTATGCTTTGTCGACCTGCGGCTGGTGCGCGAGGACCAAAGAACTTTTGAAGGACCTTGGGGTCGATCATTCCTATATCTATGTCGACCTCCTTCCGCCCGACGAGATGGAGCAGGTCTTCAGGGAGGTCGAACGACATAACCCGAAGGGATCATTCCCAACGCTGGTCATCGGCGAGAAAGTCATCGTCGGATTCCGTGAAGATGAGATCAGGGAGGCATTGCGGTGAATGCCCCGGCAGTTAAGGAAAAAGAGATCGATGAACGATATGAAAAACTGTTCAGGGAGGCTGAAGCAGGAGGCTACCATCTGAATCCTGACATCCCTTTCACCAGAAACCTCGTCCGGGGGCTGCTGGTGAACGAGAAGAGGTTCGGGTACCAGGCCTGCCCCTGCCGTCTTTCTGTAGGAAAGAGGGAAGAAGACCTCGATATCATCTGCCCGTGCGACTATCGCGATCCCGACCTGAACGATTTCGGAGACTGTTACTGTGCCCTGTATGTAAGTACCGCAGTTCTCAAGGGAGCGGAGCCCGTCCGTTCAATCCCTGAGCGGAGACCTCCCCGGAGCGAACGGCGTGCAGCAGGCGAGAAGGAAAGCGAGAAACCGCCGGCGAATCTGGCCTACCCGGTATGGCGCTGCCGGGTCTGCGGCTACCTCTGCGCCATGGGAAATCCCCCTCTCACCTGCCCGATCTGCAAGGCCTCCAAGGACCGCTTCGAACGCTTCCTGTGATTCCGGCTGCACGATCCTGCATACTCATGTAGGTTTCCTGCCAAGTACTGGGTATGGAATCTCTGGTCAGGATAGAGATCGTCGGGTTAAAAGACCTCTCCTGCTCCCCTTTTCCCTGCGACAACACCCGCAGCTGCGGCCTCTATGACTGCTATCCCTCCGGGAAACTGGTGGTGGCCTTCGAAGCCCTCTCGGCCGAGCTCAGGGAAGAATTCGGGGACAGGGTAGAGCTGCGGCTCACGCTGATCGACGATAAAATCCCGCCACACATCAGGGAGATCCTCGAGACTCAGTTCCCGCCACTCCCGATCGTGCTGGTCAACGGTTGCTATGTCCCTGTCGGGAGGATATCTCTCCCCCTGATAGGAAAAGAGGTGGAGAAAGTTCTCTCACCCGGCTAATACACTTTCGAGAGCTTCCCCGTGGAGAGGTCGTAGTAAAGCCCGTGAACCTCGACCCGTCCCTCTGCCAGCGCACTCTTTACCAGGGGATAGGTCTTGAGATGGTCGATCTGTATCCTGATATTCTCGGTCTCGATCTGGCGGGAGCGTTCCTTTAGATCCTCTGGAGTCTTGGGAGATACGATCCGGGAGTCCACGAGAGTCCTGGCTTCGCGGGCATTGTTCAGCCACAGGGGGATATAGACGTCTTTTGTCTCCTTGTCAAGCGCCTTCATGGCCCCGCAGTCCGAATGACCGCACACAACGATATCGTTCACCTTGAGGTGGACAAGAGCATATTCAAGGACCGTTGCAAAATTCCAGTCATGGATGGGAACGATGTTCCCGATGTTCCGCTGGACAAAGATCTCTCCGGGTCCTGAACTGGTTATCCTCTCCGGGAGTACCCGGGAGTCAGAACACCCGATCCAGAGAACTCCCGGGCTCTGTCCCAGTGCGAGCTTCTTGAAGAGCTCGATGTTTCCGTCGAAGTCCGATTCCTGGAATTTCATATTTCCGACTAAGAGATGATCGATCATGACAAACACTCCGTTGTATACATTGGCACGCCGCACGAGTCCGGACTGCCGTATGAGTAGGTGTCAGATACGACCAATTAAAGGTTGATATTTGTGTGCGATGGTCCCCTTGAGCAGAACCGGATATGAACCAGGAAGCATCGTGTCATTTTATCTGCTGCGTGACAGATTCTGAAGATATGAAGAATCCGGTCTTCCCTGTCATCATCGCAGTCCTGCTTTTTCTCGCCCTCCTCTCCGGGTGTAGCGCACCTTTACCCACGGGGGGATCGCGGCCGGCCGGGGGCACGACGGGGCCTGCAGGCAGCGATTCGGTCTATCTCACGATGCACGACCAGTCGGCGAAAGAACTCCTGGGAATGATGAGGGTGGTAAATTCCCGGTTCCCTACTGCTGCCGTGAACTCCGGGCAGGTATACTCACCTGCCACCCTTCGCCAGGCAGCTCTCGATATGAAAAATGCGGCCGACAAATACCAGTCTTCGCTGCTGGCTCTCAAGGATTTCCAGAATACGGAAACCGAGATCAAGCGAAACGAATATCTTGGCTACATCACCGGACTTTCCGCCGCGGGAAGCAGCATCGCAGAGGCCGCTGCTGCGGAGAGCACAGGACAGTACGCCCTGGCAATGAATTACGCCGAGCGTGCGGAAACCCGCCTGGAGAGAATCGATGCAATCCCGGACCCAGCATCCGCCCACGAGATCCAGGTCATGCGGGTGCAGCTGGACGACTACGCCCGGATCATGAGAGAGAAGTTAACGGAATAACCAGGGGCGGAAGAGCCGGGATCCGACGAAAAGATCCCCGACTCTTTTTTTTCCCCTGTCAACCCGCCGCTACGCTCATCATCTCTCCGGGCGAGGGATTCCTGTATGAGTCACCTGGCTCTCCTCCTCAAATTCATCATCGGCGGTGTGGTCGTTGCCGGCACAACGGTTCTCACCGAGCAGATCGATCCCAGATACGGGGGCATCCTTGCCACGGCCCCCATCATCACGACCATGGCACTCATTTTTGTTTACACAGAGGCAGGCACCACGCTGACCCGGGACCTGGCCCTGAACTCCTTTTATTTCATCATCCCCACAGCCCTCTTCCTGGCAGCTCTTGCCCTGCTCATGAACAAGGCCAGCTTTGCCGCGAGCCTCGGTGGTGCGTATGCGGTCTGGCTCATTTCCCTGCTAATCATCAACAGGATTCTGGGGGTTTTATAACGACAGGAGACCTGTCGCCGGGGTAACGTATCGCCCCGGGGGGCAGGAGGGGGGCATCAGACCCCTTATCATTCTTTACGACCGATGTCTTTTCAGAGGACCAGTCCATTCATGACAACCACGCATGTGGCATCCCGTTTTCCGGAGATCGACCTGGCCCGTGGTATTGCGGTTATCATGATGGTCGTGTTCCATACGGCCTTTGACCTTGCCTACCTGGGGATAGTCCCCCTGCCGGTGGGGGAGGGTGGCCTCCGGCTTCTTGCTCTGGCAACCGCCGCCCTCTTCCTTTTCCTCGTGGGCATATCCCTTTCGATCAGTTCGGCCCATGCCCGCGAGGTCCTTCCATTCCGGGATTTTGTCCTCAAGTATATCCGACGGGGGGCTCTCGTCCTCCTCCTTGGCCTTGGCATCACCGTCGTGACCTGGCTCCTCCTCCCCGGCGGTTACATCATTTTCGGGATCCTTCACCTCATCGGCCTGGCCATCCTATTAAGCCCGCTGTATACCGGACGCTACTGGGTCAATCTCTTCCTCGGTGCCCTGATCATTGCACTCGGGCCTCTTGTGGCTGGGCTTCAGGGCAGTCCCTTCCTTCTCTGGGTCGGGGTCCACCCCTCCTCTTTCTACAGCGTCGA
>JAJRBS010000080.1 GCA_028679325.1 Methanoregulaceae archaeon
GGTCACGGCCCTGGCTACCTTCGATGAGTGCGGCGACATCTCCTACATTAACGGGATCATCGAAGATATTACTGATCAGAGGATCCTCGCCCGGAAGCTCGTCTCCCTTGAATATGCGGGAAAAGAACCCGGCCAGGGGTCCAGGTAAAAACAATCATTTCGTCTTTTCTCCGGGAAATCTTCATGAGGGAGATGCCGGAGTCTGTCTGTAATAGAAAGGAGGTATATTCTGCCAGGCCCAGAATGCCCCGGGGATAGACTCTATCCCCCAAGAGCAGGGCATCGGACCGACAGGGAAGGGAACCCCCCCTCAGGCAGGGTGATACTCCCTGACCGGTGCGGCAGGAGAGAAGCCGGAAAGAAGGCGGGAAAGATCGCGGTACCCGACGACATAGAGGTTCTGCCGGATCAGGGCGGTCAGATCCTGCTTCTTTGCGCCGAGGATCGGCGAGAGCCAGGCAGTTCCCTCCCGTTCTCCTGCATGGTCGACCACGTCAACAGGGCGGCACACCATCAGGGCTGGGATATCTTCGGGGACAATGAAGTACCGTGCTCCGGAGATCTCCATGGACAGCCCCCTGCCCGAACGCCGTGCAGTGCCGGCAGGGGTATATGAGACGCAGGTGGTCTTTACCATGAACTTTCACCAGCCTTACCGGTTGGGCGGGATGCTATGTATAGCTGGCGTCAGACATCAATCCTGCGTCTGTTTCAAAAACGGAGAGAATATCTCCGTTTTCAAAAGAAGCCTCCACGTCGTCTCCAACCTCGAAACTGTGCCGCGTGCAGAGAAAAAACATGTGCCCAGAATGAGCGCTATATTAAAAATGACCGGAATTTTGACGAAACTTTTGAGAAAGGTTTATAATCAGGACAGGACAACAGAAAAAGTGAAGCCAACATGGTCTGGAGCCTGGTTCAGGCAGTTAAAGCTGATACTCTAATTGATCAATGACTGATACTCTCATGCATCAATTATTGGCCTCGGCCCGGACCATGATGGTGGGTTTTTAGATCTCCCGCTCACTACCGGTCAGGTTCTTTTCTTCCCGGCGTTCCTAGATGATAATGAGATAAATGAGTACGGAGAGGAGAAACGCCAGCATAAGTATGGCGATGGAGAGGGGGGGGATGAAGAGCACCATGGCATTCACCGTGCTCGCCATCTGGACCATCCTCTGCGATCCAAAGACCTTCACCTTCTCGCAGAGCACGGTCTGCCCGGAAACCTCAGCCGGTGACAGGTCGGCAAGAGCTTCATCTACCGAACGCATGACATAAGGAAGGAAGTCCTCGGCCGGGACCCTGAATCCCACCGGGTTCTTCCCGGAGACAGTATTTACCACGTGAGAATCAGTGGTCAGTACCTCGGCCTCGTCCACCCGGGCGAGGGCCGATGCGAGGATCTTCTCCCTGACCCCCTGCTGGATATTATTCCCGTCAATCAGGATATAGGCCGTCGTCTGCCCGCCAGCCCTGACCACCAGGGTCTCGATACCCTGGTCCCCGAATCCGTCGACTCTCTTGTAGGGCAGAGTGACCTGCGATGAACCGGTCTCGAGAGGAAAGAGTTCCCGGGTCCTGCCCTGGTCGATAACGGTACCGGCCGCCCTCTGGTACTCGAGGGCGGACAGCGTACCCGGGAGGACAACTGAAATGTCGCCGGTAAAGCAGTTGTGGGCATCGACGAATGCGACATGGGGGAAGGCCCGGTGCCCCTCGGCCATGATGGCCATCCCTATCCCGAAGTCGATATCCTCGGTCTTCTGGGGTGATCGTGTCGAGACCATCAGGAGGGTGTCGCCAAAGACCTGCCAGAGGAGCGACACCGCACCTTCGGTGTGGCGAAAAGACCGCGTGGCCCTGTCTTTGTACCGGAGATCTCCGATACCTGCCCTGACCGTGCTCACGATCTTCTCTATCTCGTCTTCGGCCACCAGGTTGAAATCATGCGTCGCTGTCCCATGGGCCACCATGACCAGACCCGGGAAGGCGGACTGGAGGTATCGCGGAAGATTACCCCCGCCGACCTCTCCCAGCGGACCGGGATGGACGTTCGGCACCATGAAGATGACCCTGTCGTCCTGGCCCTTCCTGAAGAAGAGGCTGACCTGGGGCACGTAGACCTCCTCGCCTATCTCCCGGAAGAAGTCCTCCATGTTCTTCGAGCCGTCGGCAAGGTGGGCAATAAAGGAGTTGAGGAAACTGAGGCCGTTTATGTGAAAGGCCCGGTTGAGGGGGCGCTCGATGGCCCAGATGAGGAGCAGGGTCAGGAGCCCGAAGACGGTGAGAAGGAGCAGGGTCAGGAGTCCGAAAGGGGTATCGAACATGGTTATTCCGACGAGGATCCCGACGACGCTCTGTATCAGGGCAGGAAATACCATTCGCGCTGTCCGGTAATCGACCATCGCCGCCAGGGCCAGGAGCCGGACGCTGAACATGAACCCCAGGGAGATGGCAAAGGAAAGGGGAAGAAGGCTGACACTGATCACCATGCCGGTCAGGGCGATGATCACCGCAAAGACATCACAGGAGAGGGCCAGCAGGGCGGAGCGGTTCCAGGTCATCTTCCGGTTGAGGACCGTGATGAAGGGAGGGGTAAGGATAAAACCGGCCAGGGCGGGCAGGGTGAAAGCCGCGGTCCCGAAGAAGTGTATGTTCTGGGAGAAGCGAAGGCTTGCTCCGTCGATAACAAAACCGAGGATAACGATGATGGCAACAGAGATCGGCCAGGAGGGAGACTTCACCAGGTACCGGGAGAGCCTCTCCATCTTGACGTCCCCGCTCATCACCGCCATCCGATGTCTCTCCTCCGAGCTGGTCAGCCCGTGACCTCACTGTCGGGACCGAAGGAGGACAGGTACCGTTCCCGCATGGTTTCCCAGTCCGGGAGCCGGGTCTGGCATCCCGGTGCCTCGACGACGAAGGAAGCCGTTGTCGTTCCGATCTTCGTACAGGTGAGAGGATCGAGACCCCTCGCATAAGCGGTGAGGAAGCCTGCACGGTAGGCATCACCGGCCCCGGTCGGGTCGACCATCCTGACCGGCAATGCAGGGACCTTTCTTTCGACCTCACCCCGGACAAGGAGGCTGCTCCCTTCCCTTCCCCGGGTAAAGACCGCCATCGGGACAAGATTCGCGATCTCTGTCCGGCCGAGAGAGAGTATCCGGCACATTCCGTCGACTTCGTGGTGGTTTGCAAAGAGGATCGATGCCCGGGAAAGAATCGACAGGAGCTGGCCTTTGCTGTAGCGGTACAGGTCCTGACCAGGGTCAAACGAGGAGAACTCTGCCTTTCCTGCGAGCTTCACGTTGAAGGCGGGGTCGGCGGTGGCCATGTGCACAAACGGGAGCGCCGGAGGTTCGGTTTCAGAGAAGATTCGTGATGCCCCCCATTCAAAGAAGGTGACCTGGTCACCCCGGTCATCGGTGAACATGAAGGCCGTCGCGGTATGGGCATCAGGGATCCGGTAGAGGTTGAGCCTGACCCCGAGAGATTCCAGCCAGCGTTCGTAATCACTCCCCCGGAAGTCTCCCCCAACGGCGCTGACCAGGGTCGTAGCACCACCGAGCCTCGCTATCCCGGCCGCGATATTGGCAGCCCCGCCGCCGAAGAAGACCTGGTGATCAGCGATTTCCATGGAGGTGTTCGGCGGAGGGAGGGAGGGGACCCGGCAGATGTGATCGATTGCCGTATGACCGGCGACAGAGATCACAGGTCGCACACCTCTTTCAGCTCGAGGGGTATATCGCGGAGCGCCTTTCCGATAACCGAGCGGGCGATCTTCGCGGCGTGCTCCTTCGACTCTGCCCGAAAGACTCTCATCTCGAGCAGAAGCCCGATAAGGGCGGTATTGGCAACGACCAGCCCCGTGTTGAGCTCACCTTCGCAGAAGGGGCAAGCCAGCATGCCGGCACTGATCTCGACGAAATTGGCCGAGGGGTTCAGTCTTTTACCGGCCTCGCTGATGGCGATGCCCACTGCATCATCCAGGGTCTTTACGTCCCGGATGATCCAGGCCGACTCGAGGACAACAAGGTAATCAGGCATGGCTACCCCGCATCACCATGTCTCGTGGTGAAGGTGTTCGCTCACCGGCATCCTGTCGGCCAGTTCCCGGGGAAGGCTCCCCTTCCCGATGCAGAGTATGGCCACAGGGCGGATGTGAGAGGGGAGGGAGAGGATCTCTCTCACCGGGTCCTCATCAAAAGCCCCCACCCAGCAGGATCTCAGGTTGCGGGCATGGGACGCAAGCATCAGGTAGGTGCCGGCGATTGTCGCGTCCTGGACGGCATACAGGATCCCGCGTTCACCGTATCGGGACATGGACCGGACATAGTTGGCACAGACGATCAGGAGGAGGGGAGCTTCCCGGACCTGCTGCTGGCCAAAGGCAGCTTCCGATAGCTCTTCCCTTCTCCCGGGGTCCCGTACAATGACTGCGTCCCATGCCTCGAGGTTTCCGGCGCTCGGAGCGGTGGCGGCACAGTCAAAGAGGTAGGTGATCTCGTGATCGTCGATCGCTGCCCCCGTATACTCCCGGACAGAACTCCGGGTGGTCAGGAATTGAAAAAAGTCAGATGAGTCCATGCTGGGAGAGCACCTCCCATGCACCCTGGGCGACAGTGGTGACGGCACTGATAGATTCCGACATCTTCAGGGAGGCTGGCCCGAACTGGTCGCTCTCGGTCAGGCTGATGGCCTCGCTTAACAACTCCATGGCGCTCCGGAACTCCTTCATCCCGGTCCCCTGGTACGCGAACTGGATCTCAGATCTCACCTGTTCGAGAACCATGATCAGCATCTTTTTTGCCCCGGGTCGTTCGTTGTCCGGAAATCCGGTGAGCGCAATCTCCAGCTGGGAGCAGATGATCAGTTCTGACTTCGCCCGCTCCGAAAACTGGTAACTCCTGACAGCATCCTTGAGATCCATACGGCTCAACCACTCTCGGTGATGATGGTCCCTGATGACAGATTATTCTTGCGTTTCAGAAAAAAAGGAGGGAGAGGTCGTCGTGACACGACCGGTTCAACGACCGGCTTTCTGTTTTGCGCCCATGACCGAGACCTTCGCACGGCGCATGGAACGGCGAACCATGGGGTTTGCTGCCGGGCCTGAATCCCCGCGTCCGCCCCGTCCGCCACGGCCTCCTCCGCCCCGCCTCTTCGGTGCGCCGCGACCTCTTGGTCCTCCCCGTCCGTCTCCCATCTCCTGCTCAAGCTTCCGGATCGATGCTCCGGCCTTGAACCGCTGGTTCGGTCCCGGTCTCTTCAGTTCTCCTTCTGCCTTCGGAACCAGTCGGATCTGGCCCTTCACGCCCTTGACCTGCACCCACAGCGTCGTCCCCGTCTTTCCCATATTCAAAAACTCCTTAAAATATACTCCTGCTTCTGGCATAAACCTTCTTGAGAGTGAAGGACATCACTTTCCAAGCACCCGGGCAATCTCCTTCGAAAGTATCTCGCTCACCAGTTTTCCGTCAACCGAGCCCCGGACTTCTGCCATGACCACACCCATGAGGGGCCCGACAGCCCCCTTCCCCCGGGAAACAACAAAAGATCGCCGTTCTTCAACAATTTTCCGGATGATCTTTTCGAGTTCTTCCCGTGAGAGCGACGGTGCGCATGTTGAGAGAGCCTGGTCGAGAGTCCTGCCCTGGGCCAGGGCATCGAGCATGGCAGGGACTGCTTCCTTGGCGGCTTTGCCGTCCCTGACCGCGGAGAGGACGGCCATGATATCCTCGTCAGATATCACCGAGACATCTGTCCCGGCACGGGACAGTTCCTTCAGGGTGGCAAGGAGGGTCCGTGCAGCCAGGAGCGGCGGTATCCCTGAAGCGGCCGCCTGTTCGAAGAGGAAGACCTGTTCCGAGGAGGCGATCTGCGAGGCCAGCGCGGGATCGAGTCCCATCTCGCGGGAGAACCTCTCGGCCTTGGCAGAGAGCAGTTCGGGGAGGGGGAGCCGCCCGTACCAGTCATCGGAGATCGTGATCGGGAAGACATCTGTCTCAGGATACATCCGTGCCGCACCGGGGAGGGGACGCATGTAGGCCGTGCTCCCGTCCTCAAGCATCCGCCGGGTCTCTTCAGGAATACCCTGGAGCGCCTTCTCTGCCCGGGAGATAACCTGGCGGGCAGCACACGAGGCTTTCGCCGGATCTGCCGCCACCAGCACGATACAATCCGATGCCCCTGCCGAGAGCGAGACCCGGAGCTTTTCCACCTCTTCTGCGGTGATACCATAGGCAGGGAGCTCATCGGTGTGGAAGATGCCCCCGACACCACATTTCTTTGCATAGTCCGAGAACTCGCTTCCCAGTCTCCTCCCGGGCTGGATCTCCCTTCCCACGAGCCCGCCAAAGCCCTCCAGCACCACGGCCAGGACACAGGGGGCCTTCTTCAGGATGGACGAGCCGGTCTTTGAAAAGACACGTGTGACATCAGCCGGCTCACTCTTTACTGCGCCCTTTCTCTCCCGGAGTTCTTCCCGGAGGGACAGGAGGTTTTTCTGCCGTTCGACCTCCCTCCTCACCACCTCGGCGATCAGGTCAAGCTCCTGCACCCCTTTTATCTCCACCCGGGCGCCGTCGCGGATGGAGATGTTGACATCCTGCCGGATCGTGCCAAGGCCCCTCTTCACCCTCCCGGTGGAGCGAAGCGCCATACCAATGTAGCGGGCCATGGCCTCGACCTCTTCAGGTGTTCTCATGCAGGGAGAGGTTGTTATCTCCACCAGGGGGATTCCCAGCCGGTCGAGCGAGAAGGTGTGCCCTTCGGCCCTCTGGGCGGCCTCCTCTTCAAGGCACAGGGTCTCGATGGTCCCCGCATTCGGCAGTTCCCCGTCGAACGCAACAAGCGCTGTCCGCTGGAAACCGCTGGTGTTCGACCCGTCAATGACAAGCTTCCTCATGGTATGGATCTGCGGCACAGGGGTCATCGAGAACATACGGGCGATTGTGCAGCAGATCTCGAGAGCCTCGGCATTCAGGGGCCCCGGGGGCTCCTCGTCATACTCCACGAGGCAGGTCGTATCATAGGTGTAGTAGGTGAACAGGCGTTCGTGTTTCATCTCCTCCTTTGCCGCGAGGTCAATCTCCCCGAGCTCGCTCTCCGTGGCACGCAGGTATCGGAAGAACTCCCCGTTTCTTTCGTCGAATTTCCGAAGAAGTGTCGGGCAGGCGCAGAACATCTTTTCCCGGGTGTTCAGCTGCTGGTGGATCTCGATACCTGCCACCAGGCCGAGGGCCTCATAGTCCATTGACCGACCTCCGCGTGTACTCTCCCCTGAGTTCATGCCTGAACATCTCCACGGCCTCGTCCCTGTCCGCTGTATTGCCAAGTACGTACATCAGTTTCACGAGCGCGGTCTCGGGGAGCATGTCTTCGCCCTCGATGACCCCTGCCCGGATCAGGTCCCTGCCGGTATCGTAAACCCGGTCGCAGACCCTCCCGTGGAGGCACTGAGTGGTCATCACCACCACCGTTCCATCCTCGATAAGGTCCCTGAAAGCGGTAACGAGTTCGCTGCTGACATGACCAAGACCTGTCCCCGCTATAACGATTCCCCTGTATCCCGAATAGAGTTCAAGACCCGTGGGTTTCATTCCCGGATGGAAACAGACAAGGGCGCAGTGGTCATCGATGCCGTCCTTCAGGCAGGGCTCGTCCTCCCTCCGTCTCCGGGCATGGTCGGACAGGGTGACCTCGAGCGACGGGTACTTGATGCTTCCCAGGGGGGGGACCCCGATACTCTGAAACGCGTCCCGCCGTGAGCTGTGCATCTTCCGGACACGCGTCCCCCGGTGGATGGAGCACCGGTCATCGCTGGTGGTGGCATGCATGACCACAACCACTTCGCCGAGATCGCTCACCGCTGCCCGGGCGCTGCACAGGGCGTTTTGGGTGTTGTCGCTGCTCGGCCGGTCTGCTGATCGCTGGGAACCGACGAAGACCACCGGCACCGGTGTATCAAGCATGAAGCTTAAGGCCGCCGCACTGTAGGCCATGGTATCGGTGCCGTGGGTGACAATCACGCCGGTTGATCCCTTCTTGATCTCCTCGAAAACCGCCCTCGCGAGCTCGGTCCAGATTGCGGGCGTCATGTTCTCGGATAAGAGGGTATAGAGCTTCCGGGCCTGGAAACGGGCGATGCCCCGGAGGCCGGGGATGGCACGGAGAATATCATCGGCATCGAACTGGCTGGTCACCGCACCGGTCCGGTAGTCGATCCGGCTGGCGATTGTCCCCCCGGTCGAGACGATGGAAAGATCCGGAAGAGAATCGTCCTGGGCGACGCTGATCAGGGGGGCAGGTACTGCTTCCGACCGGGCCAGGAGTGACAGATGGTCCCGGGGGAGCCCGATATTGTACCCGCTCGAGAGCTTGACGATAGCCATACCATCACGCTCGGTAATGAAGGTCCCCGTCCTCTCGGTCCTGCCGATCCTCGACAGTACCGTGTCTCCTGACGAGATCCCACCTTTCATCCGGCTATCCTCCGGGCTTCCCGTATCAGGGAATCCCGTGAGCCGGTCAGGAGTCCTTTCCTTTCCTCGGCCTTCTCCCGGTCCGCCCTGAGTCTCTCCTTCCGGCTGGAGATCGCTGCCAGCAGTGATACCCGTGACGGGCTCCCGGGCACCTTCTTCTGCTCAAGGCTTTTTTCGATGTCAAGGACATCCGAGACATCGGCCTCGGTCAGCCCCCGGGAGGAGAGATTGCTTCCCAGCAGTTCGGTCGAGGCGGAGTCGAGGGCCGAAAGGGTGAGTTCGCCCTTCCGGACTGCCATCCCCACGATGGTATGGGCGGTCCTGAAAGGAAGGTCAAACCTGCGGACCAGCATGTCCGCCAGGTCTGTTGCCGTCGAAAACCCCTTGCCGGCTTCGTCCCGCATCCTCTCTTTATCGAATGTTGCCGATGCCAGCATATCGACCAGGAGCCCCGTGCTCTGCTTGGCGTCATGGATTGCGCGGAGCAGGTTCGGGGTCAGCTCCTGGAGGTCCCGGTTGTAGCTCATCGGAAGACCCTTCACGACAACGGCCGCCGAGACATAGGCACCTATGACCGAGCCGGCCTTGGCCCGCATGATCTCAGCACTGTCGGGATTCTTCTTCTGTGGCATGATCGAGCTCGTGGAGCAGAATGAGTCGTCAAGGCTGACAAAACCGGCAAAGCGGGAACTCCAGAGGATCAGCTCTTCACAGATCCTGCTTGCAGTGACCATCATCAGGCAGAGGTCCCCCAGAACCTCGAGGGCAAAGTCCCGTGAGGCCACGGCGTCCATGGTGTTTTCGAGGATTCCCGAAAACCCGAGCAGCCGTGCCACATACTCACGGTTGACGGGAAACCCAGTCGATGCGAAAGCAGCGGCACCGAGGGGGGACATGTTCACCCGGTCGTACGACTCGGCCAGGCGATCAAAGTCCCGGGAGAAGGCCTGCTCGTATGCCAGGAGGTGGTGTGCCAGGCGGGTGGGCTGGGCATGCTGGAGATGGGTGAACCCTGGCATGGTTGTTGCGATATGCTCCTCGGCCAGGGCTACGAGGGTCTCCCGGAGACGGCAGAGGATGGCGAGCTGCTTGATGATATCCTCCCGTACCCGTATCCGGAGGCAGGCGGCGACCTCGTCGTTCCGGGACCTGCCGATATGGAGTCTTCCCCCGATCTCCTCGCCGGCCGCCCCGACCAGGAAGGACTCGATCCCGGCATGTATATCCTCGTACTCGACAGAAAACGCCTGTTCCGGGATCCCCGACTCATACAGTTCTAAGAGGGCGGAAAGAAGTTCTTTTGCCGTGTTCTCACCGATGATCTGCTGCTTTTTGAGCATCATCACATGGGCTATGTCCACCAGGACATCGGCGTCGGCAATGTGCCGGTCGGCCTCCATCGACGAGAGGAACTGCATCATCTCCCCTGAACGCTCACCGGCAAGGCGCCCCCTCCTTACCACATCATTCTGCATGGAAAAGACCTCTTCTCATATGAAGGACGGGAAAAAAGATTAAAGCCACGCCTTTCTTGCCGCCAGTTCGATGGCACGCTGGACCGAGTCGCGGGGGATGATGGTGGCGACCGGGATGTGGACGAGTTGCTCGATGATGCTCGAGACGATGGGGGCACAGACGATGGCTGTGGCCCCCTCGCGTTCCGCCCTGACGGCAGCCACGATGGCGTCTTCCATGGTATGCACGGGATATTCCCTGACACGAATCCTGCGCCCGTCGACTTCAGCATTCCGCTCCTGGACGATGTCGAGCACCGGGCGGGCGGCTATCAGGCCGATGAACTCCCCTTCACCTGCCCGCTCGAAGAGCCGGAGGGCGTGGACCACGGCACGGAGGGTTGAGATGTTCGGGGATCTCCTGCCGTGCAGAATCTTGTAGAGCGAGCTCTGGGCGATCCCGCTTCGCGAGGAGAGCTCCCTGACACTGATCCGGAGCTCCTGCTTCATGATGTGGTTGAGGGCCTGGACAAATTCCTCATCTGAGAGGAGCGCTGCCCGCATCAGGCGGTCGACAGGATCGCTTAAGACCATGGTTCCTGTACAGAAAGGGTAATTACGGGTGTTTATATATTACTTTTGTCCAAAAATTCTTCCTGGACTGACCAGATTGGACGCAATAACCGGCACAAGACTATTATTGTCCCAATTATGAAGAATTATTCCACAATTGTATAATATTTTTTACTCAATAAGAGAATTTATCAACTTCCGGATGAAAATAAAAGATCACATGAGAATCCCTCTGTGGGCTGTGATCTCCTCGCTTGTGGTCATGGCCATCATGATGGCCGGATGCATCGACCAGCCGGCAGCAGGACCGGCTGTCATCCGGATCGGGTACCAGCCGAGCACCCACCAGGTCGCCGAAATGATCGCCATGGAGAAGGGGTGGTGGCAGCAGGACCTTGCACCCTATGGCGTGAAGAACGTGACAGACTACGTCTTCCCCACCGGTGCGCCGGAGATGCAGGCAATGCTCGCTGGAGAACTCGATGTCGCCTATGTCGGGGCCGCACCCGTCCTGTCAGCGGTAAGCACCGGCCTTGATGGAAAGATCGTTGCCGGAGTCAACACCCAGGGGTCCGACCTGGTCCTCCGGACCGGTCTCAACTATACCGGCCCCGAATCACTGAAGGGGCTGAAGATCGCCACGTTCCAGGCAGGGACGATCCAGGACACTGTGCTTCGCGACTGGCTGCAGGCAAACGGGGTCGATCCTGACAAGGACGTGCAGATCATCGGCATGGGTCCCGGCGACGCGGTGACGGCCATAACCGCCGGCAAAGTGGACGCCGTGTTCCTGCCGCACCCCTCGCCATCGATTGTCGAGGCGAGCGGGGCCGGGAAGATTATCGTGCAATCAGGGGAGATGTATCCCGGCCATACCTGCTGTGTCCTCGTTGTCAGCGGCAAGCTGATACGCGAGAACCCGGAGATCGTCGAACAGATCATCAGGACCCATGTCAATGCCACTGAATTCGCCGTGGCAAATCCTGATGAAGCGGCGGCAATCTACGCGGCAAAGACTGGTGCTGACGTGAACGTCGTCAAGGAATCTTTCCGGAACTGGGACGGGGCTTTCGTGACCGACCCGGCAGCTATTGTCGATCCCGTCATGGACTATGCGAAGATCCAGTACGAGCTCGGCTACATCAAGAAACCCCTGACCCAGGACGACCTCTTCGACCTGACATTCTACCGGAATGCAACAGCCTGAGTCGTCCCGACAGGATCCCTTTTTTTGTAAAGCCGGATTGAGATGACTGCCAGTTACGCGATGATTATCAATCAGACTTTAATAAACGGCCTCAAGAGTACTAGGGAAGAAAACGTGGGAAGGGTTGACTCTTGGTGAAGATCCGGGGGAAGAATGTTCCTGACTGGTGGCTTGGCGTTTCTGCCATCATCCTTGTCATTGTACTCTGGCAGGCTGTAGCCGTATTCCTGGTGAAGAACCCCTTCATTCTTCCCTCCCCTGTCGATGTCTTCTCCGCCTTCCTCGACCTGCTCGCGAGAGATACTCTCTTAAAGGATATCGGGGTGAGCCTGCTCCATTTCGGGATCGGTCTCGGTGCCGCCCTTCTAGTCGGGATACCGATAGGGATCCTGATAGGGTGGTACCGTGTCATGGACGCCTTCCTGGATCCGATCATCGAGATAATCCGTCCCATACCCCCGCTGGCCTGGATCCCCTTTGCCATTGTCTGGCTGGGCCTGACCAATGTCGCGGCAGGCTTCGTGATCTTCATCGGTGCCGTCTTTCCCATCATCCTCAACACCTATGCAGGATTCCGGGGCATCCCCCGGGTCTTTGTCGAGGCAGGAAAGATGCTCGGCTGTATCCGGGACCGCGACCTGATCCGGTATATCGCCGTCCCCTCCTCCCTTCCCCAGATCGCGACCGGGATCCGGATCGCGTCGGGTGTGGGGTGGATGTGCCTGGTGGCGGCAGAGTTGTTCGGAGTCTCCCGGTACGGGCTTGGCCAGAAACTCTGGCACTATTACAACCTGCACCAGATGGACAGCGTCGTGGTGTATATGATCCTGCTCGGCATGATCGGCCTCCTGCTGGACTGGCTGTTCCGTATCTACATCGACCGGCATTTCCTCAAGTGGCGGACAGGGGAGGTGGCGTAAATGGGAGACCTGGTGATCAGGAACCTGTCCCGGACATTTGTCCGGGATGATGGATCGGAACTGGAGGCCATCAGGGACGTCAATCTCACCATCCATAAGGAGGAGTTCATCTGCATCCTCGGACCCTCGGGGTGCGGGAAGACCACGCTGCTCAGGACGATCGCCGGCCTCGACCGTCTGACATCAGGAGAGATCATGCTCGACGGGGAGAAGATCGACGGGCCGAACCCGAAGGTCGGTATCGTCTTCCAGGAATACTCGCTCTTCCCCTGGCGGAACGTGATCGACAACGTAGCCTTCGGCCTCGAGATGCAGGGGATGGGGCCGGAAGAACGCTATGCCCGTGCCGAGAAGTACCTTGACCTTGTGGGGCTGTCACAGTTCTCGAAGAGCTATCCTTCGGAACTCTCGGGAGGCATGAGACAGCGGGTAGCCGTGGCCCGGGCGCTGGCTCTCGATCCGCTGATCCTTCTGATGGATGAACCGTTCGGTGCTCTTGACGCCCAGACCCGGAACCTCCTCCAAAACGAGCTCCTCGAGATCTGGGGGAAGACCAAGAAAACCATCATCTTTGTCACCCATAGCGTCGATGAAGCCGTATTCCTGGCCGACCGGTTGATCGTGCTGACAAGCCGCCCGGGATCAGTCTGCGAGGCCATCCCCATCGAGCTCCCCCGCCCCCGCGACCGGACCGGGTCCGGATTCGCCCAGGTCCGGCGGAAGGTCCTTGACCTCATCGCCCAGCCGAGATGCTCGCTTCAATAAAATTTAATAGGCTACATCTCCTTTTATAAAAGCAGTCGTTACCGGTCCGGTGCCCTGGAAATATCTGCATAATCCGGCACCCTGGACCGGCCAGGTGACATCATGGTACGCAAACCAGGCAAAATGTACAGGAATCTGGCAAAGAAGGCCTACACCCGGAAAGAGTACATGGGAGGTATTCCCGGGAGCAAGATCGTCCAGTTCGACATGGGAAACCTTTCAGCGGAATTTCCTGTCGAGGTGAACATCTGCGTTGAGGAGTCCTGCCAGATACGCCACTCCGCTCTCGAGGCGGCCCGTATCAGCATCAACCGGAAGCTCATGAAAGATGTGGGAAGGATGAACTTTCACTTAAAACTCCGGGTCTTCCCCCACCATGTTCTCCGCGAGAACAAGCAGGCCACCGGGGCCGGGGCGGACAGGGTCTCGGAGGGTATGCGGCTTGCCTTCGGTAAGGCTGTCGGTACGGCGGCACGGGTCCAGACAGGCCAGATCATCTTCACAACCTTTACCACAGCCCAGTACCTGGAGAAGACGAAGATGGCGATGCGGTCCGGCGGCCATAAGCTCCCTTCACACTCCTATCTCACCATTCTTGAGAAGGACATCACCGCTCCGGCTGCAATTGAACAGGCCGAGCCATAATTCATTCTTTTTTCCGGATTAACACCGATAGAAACGATTATAGAGTTCGTTTTCTCACACCTAATGATGCCTCTACCGGGAGAAGAGCGGCTCTTTGCGGCAGTCTCGGAAGCGACCTGCCGGGCCCTGCGGGAGGCGGAGATCGCCCTTCCCGGGGACGTTCTGGCTGCCATCCGGAAAGCGGCCGACCTGGAGACCGAGACCGTCGCCCGGAACGAACTGGCAAATATCCTCGAGAATATCGTGCTTGCCGGAGACCGGGGGCTCCCCCTCTGCCAGGACACCGGGGTCCCGGTTGTGTATGTCAGCCTGCCTTCCTCTGTTCCCTTCACCCAAACACTTTACGACGGGATAGCAGATGGGGTACGGACGGCCACCCGCGAGATCCCGCTCCGGCCGAACGTGGTCTCTCCTCTCGACCGTAAGAATTCCGGTGATAATACCGGGCCCGGGATGCCGGCTATCCATGTCAGGCCCGGGAAGTCATTCACCATCACCGTTCTTCCCAAGGGGGCGGGAGCCGAGAACATGTCACGATCGGCCATGCTCCTGCCCACGGAGCGAGAGAAGATTCCCCGGTTCGTGGCAGAGACCATGCTCCAGGCTGGAGGGAGACCGTGCCCCCCCGTGGTGCTCGGGGTCGGGATCGGCGGCACTTTCGACAGCGTTGCCGCCCTGGCAAAAGAAGCCCTGCTTGAACCGATCACCACCATGGACCCCTTCGAACAGCGGCTCTGCAATGCTGTGAACAGCCTCGGAATCGGCCCCATGGGTCTTGGCGGGAAGACCACGGCGCTGGCCGTCAAGGTGAAGATGGCCGCCTGCCACACAGCCTCCCTCCCGGTGGCCGTGAACGTCCAGTGCTGGGCTGCCCGCAGGGCTACTGTCGAGGTGAGATGGTGACCAGCCGGAACCTCCGGACACCTCTCGGCGACGAAGTCCTTGACCTCCGGGCAGGTGAACAGGTGACCCTGTCGGGGATCGTTTACACGGCACGCGACGAGGCCCATGAGCGGATGATGAAGGACGGCATACCCTTCGACCCCCGCGGTGCCGCCGTCTACCACTGCGGGCCGGTGATCAGCGGGTCCAGCGTCCTCGCCGCCGGGCCAACCACCTCTGCCCGTATGAACGCCCTGACCGGTTTTCTTCTTGACGCAGGTGTGCGGGCCCTGGTTGGAAAAGGGGGCATGAGTCCGGCCGTGGCCGGGATGATGCGGGGGAGGGCCGTCTACCTTGCCTGCACGGGAGGCTGTGCGGTCCTTGCGGCATCGAGAATGACCCTCCGCGGTGTCTTTTTCGAGGATCTGGGCATGGCGGAGGCCATCTGGGCGATCGAGCTCGATCACCTCCCCCTGGTGGTGGGGATCGATTCCTGCGGCCGGGACATCTTCTCCGAGGTTGGGGAGAGGGCAAAATTACAATTCACCGGACAGTTCAGTACATAACAGGAGATCCATGAAACTGGTCATCGATGAGAGGCGGTGCAAGGGATGCAACCTCTGTACACTGGTCTGCCCTTACAAGATATTCAGGCCGGGGTCGAAGGCAAACCGGAAAGGGACCATCGTTCCCGAGCTCGACCGCCCTGAACGGTGTGCAAACTGCAGGCTGCAGAAGCTCTACGGCAGGACCCTCTGCGGGACCTGCCAGATGATCTGCCCTGACCAGGCCATTTCATGGGAGGAAGAGGAGGCCTATGAGCCGCAAAAGGTGGCGATTGAATATTGACCCGCGTTGACTTCATGCAGGGGAACACGGCCTGTGCCGAGGGGGCGCTTGCAGCAGGTTGCCGTTTCTTCGGCGGGTACCCTATCACTCCCTCCACCGAAGTGGCGGAGCACATGGCAGTCCGCCTCCCGAAGATCGGCGGGACCTTCATCCAGATGGAGGACGAGATCGCCGGCATCGCCGCTGTCATCGGGGCCTCCTGGACAGGGACGAAGGCCATGACCGCTACCAGCGGGCCGGGTTTCTCCCTGATGATGGAGAACATCGGGTATGCGGTCATGACCGAGACCCCGTGCGTCATCATCAACATCCAGCGGGGTGGGCCGTCCACCGGCCAGCCGACCATGGGCGCCCAGGGGGACATGCTCCAGTGCCGTTTCGGTTCCCACGGCGACTACAGCATCATCGCCCTGGCCCCGTCAAGCGTCCAGGAGATGTATGACCTGACTGTTACGGCCTTCAACCTTGCCGAGCGGTTCAGGACCCCGGTCTTCCTGATGGCTGACGAGATAGTCGGACACATGCGGGAGAGGCTGATCATCCCCGACAGTGTCACATCTGAAGAGCGACGGCCTCTCGAACCCGGCCGCCTCCCTTTCCAGGCAGACAGCGGCCAGGTCCCGGGTTTCCCGGCTTTCGGCAGGGGGTACGGCGTCCACGTTACCGGCCTCACCCATGACGAGAGAGGGTATCCCTGTGCCACCAGCCCTTCGGTCCACGAGGAACTGGTCACCCGCCTGGTGCGAAAGATAGAGACGGAACGCGACAAGATAGCCTCCTTCGATGTCACCAATCCCGGGGCTGAGACGGTCTTTATCTCCTACGGGGCGCCGTCCCGGACAGTCGAGCAGGTGATGCATGACCTCCGCCGCGACGATATCGGGCACCTCCGGCTCCGCCTGGTCTGGCCCTTTGCCGAGTCGATGCTCGATGTCTTCCGTCAGGCAGAGAGGTTCATTGTCCCGGAGATGAACCTCGGCCAGATGGCACGGGAGATAGAGCGGCACACCGACCGCGAAGTGATCCCGGTGCCGAAACTCGGCGGCGCTCTCCACAGTCCCGGGGAACTTATCCGTGTCCTGGAGGCCGCACGATGACTGTCGAAGACTGGCTGCGGCAGGACCGGCTCCCGACTATCTTCTGCGTGGGCTGCGGTAACGGAACGGTGATCAACTGCACCCTTGCCGCCATCGACCAGTCGGGGTGGAAGAAGGAGGAGACGGTCTTTGTCTCGGGTATCGGGTGTTCGTCCCGGGCACCGGGATACATCTCGGCCGATTCCCTTCAT
>JAJRBS010000104.1 GCA_028679325.1 Methanoregulaceae archaeon
TACCTCCCCGCCGGGTTCTTTGTAACCATGGACAATCACATTGGTTATGGCCTCCTCTACGGCAAGCTGGGTATCGAGGATCGCTTCTTCAGTGAACCCGGCCACCCGCATAACCTCTTCAAGCCAGGCAGAGACCTCAGGGATCTCTGCAATGTCTGATCCTATTATCATCCCGAACTGCTGGTCCATGGTCACAGGCTCCGGATCACCATCAGGGTGATGTCATCAGACTGCGGTTGATCCCCCGTAAACGCCCTGACAGCATGTAGGATCTCATCAATGATATCCTTTGAGGATAGCGTGTGCGATGCCAGAATGATTCTCTTCAATGGATCAAGCCCGAACATCTCCAGATGTGCATTCTCGGCTTCAGTTACCCCGTCGGTATACAGGATGAGAAGATCGCCCTGTGACAACTGCACTGTATCCTGCGTGTACTGCGCATTATCCAGTACCCCCATCGCTATACCGTTTGCTTCGAGTTCAGAGAGGGTCCCCTTCGCGGCAGAGTAGTGGATGGGAGGGTTGTGGCCCGCGTTGACATAGGTAAAGGTGCGGCTGGTGGAATCCATCAGCCCGTAAAAGAGCGTCACGAACATCCCGGATTTCGAGTCATGGGAAATGATGGTGTTCGCATCCCGGATAGCGGCGGCAGGTTTGCTCGCATACCACGTGGCATTTACCCGCACAACAATCCGGGAGAGGGCCATGAACAGTGCTGCCGGGATACCTTTGCCGGACACATCCGCAATCATGATCCCGAGTTTTCCGGTTCCCAGCGGGACCACTTCAAGAGGGATCACGTCAAAAAAGTCTCCTCCGACTTCTTTTGCCATGACACTTCTTGCGGCGATGTCGTATCCCTCTATCTGGGTGATAGTGTCAGGAAGGAAACTCCTCTGGATCTCTGCTGCAATGGCCAGTTCAGTGTTCTTGCGCTCCATCTCACGCAACAAGGTATCCCGCTCTGCCTGCATCTTCCGTTCGTTCTGGAGATTTTCAATGATGAAGGCAAACACAAACATGCCCGCGGCGTTTGCGAGGATTATGGGGAGGGCTACTGCGGATACAACGGTAACGGCCAGGTCGAACGGTTGGCACAGGGCAAGCACCAGCAGCATGTGGAACCCTTCCATGATGATGGCAAACAGTACCGCGATGGTAATGCCGGCAAACCGTCTCCCGCATGCAAGCCAGATGAGCCCCCCGAACAGTCCGGCAAGCACCGTTGCCAGTGAGCAGGCATATTCCGTGAAGCCCCCGAGGCTGAGCCGGTATGCTGCCCCGATAAGTCCTGCCCCGACGCCTACAAGCGGGCCACCAAGAAGGCCGGCGAGCATCGGCCCGAGATCGCGGACATTGACAATCGCGCCCATGAACTCGATACCGCTGATCGTACCATAGATGGAAAGGGCTCCAAAAACCAGGATAAGGATGACCTGGGTCTTTACTGCCGGGTGGCCCTCAAGGACTTCTTCAAAGATCCTGCTCCGGGTCAGGAGATAGGCGACCACGACGATCACGGAAATGAGTTGAATGAGGACCAGCAGGTATGACAGGATCGTGGACTCCATGATCAGGCTCTTGTACATAGAAATTACACCACTCGGTCATAAAGGGTCAGGTCTTTTACATCATACCAACTCCGTGTGACAGATGGATAGGATTATCTTTTTGAAAATACTGACACTACATTGTGAGGGAAAAGCGTGGATATCAAGGCCGCGAACCGTGACGGGAACACGATTCTGTCCGTTCATGGCAGGATTGATACATTGACGGCACCGGATCTTGAACAGGCAATCAACACGGAAATCGGGCACGGAAACAAGAAGATCCTTCTTAACTTTTCCGGTGTCTCGTACATCAGCAGCGGCGGCCTGCGGGTGCTGCTTGCGACTGCCAAGAAGCTGAAAAATCCCGGCGATAAATTTGGCATCTGCAGTCTCCAGCCCGAGGTCTTAAAGGTCTTCAAACTCGCCGGATTCACCTCTATCTTCTCCATCTACGCGTCAGAGGGAGAGGCGCTTGCCACCTGGTGATGGCCAGCCTGACGCAATCACGTGGCTGCCGGTCCCGGGTGCGCCGGGAGCAGCCCTCTATCCCCTGATCCGAAAGGTCGATGTAATATCCTCCAATTCCTATATCATCACCACACATGACGTCATTATTCTGATCGATCCCGGAGGTCTGCCTGAACAGACAGAGCACCTGTCCCGGGTTATTGGCATGTGCCGGGCTGAAAAAGACCGCCCGCTCTTTGTCTTCCTGACACACGCCCATATCGATCATTTTCTTGGTGTTCAGTCAGACCCGCCCTTTGCCTGTCATGATGCTGCGATTTTTGCAGTCCAGGAGAGCGGTGCCCGCGCCCTGGAATCCGGGGATACCACTATCACGCTGTCAGACCTGATGCAGACACCGTTCTTTCCGATGAAGGTTGGACTTCATCTTTTTGGACAGGTACGGGCGGATTGTTATTCAGGAGTCATGAGTTTTCCGAATGGTGCCCGGATTACCATTACCAGGGACAGGACCTGTCCCGCCGGACTCCCCTGTGAGCGGATAGAGTTCGGAGCTGGTCCTGCACTCATTGTCTACCATACGCCCGGCCACAGCCCGGATAGTATCTGCCTGCAGATCGGTGAGTTCCTGTTCAGCGGGGACCTCCTGTTTGCGGCAAGCCCGGGAATAGCCGGCGCGACCGGGTGGTCGCAGGAGACCCTCATCCATTCGCTGGGAGCTGTGGAGACGCTTCTCGCTCAGGGAAACGTCCGGCTTGTCTATTCCGGGCACGGGAAAGCTATCCCTGCCACCGATGCCCTGCGGATGCTCTCGGCGGTCAGTGCTGATGCAGGTGGCCTTGCCAACATCGCCGAGATGGAACCTGGCCGGGCTGCCCGCACTGCTGCATTTGCGGGGGACTGCATGGAGCA
>JAJRBS010000131.1 GCA_028679325.1 Methanoregulaceae archaeon
TAGCCCCGGATTCCTCGAGATGGACGAACTCTTTTTGCGGTCTCCCGATATCCCAGGGCGGGTTTCCATGGTACGCCTCTTCAAAGAAGTCCATGCTCACGTTCGCCTCTCACCCTGCTCCACATGATAAGCCGGTATTCGGGGCCCGTTACTTTAATTTTTCTTCAGACTGCCATTCCTTCAACGCATTTGTCACCATCTTCTGTGGACTCTGGACAAAAAAAAGATCAGTAAGAGGGATTGATCGACTGGAAGGGGACTATCTTGTCATACGTCTTTATCTTTCCCACCGTCGGTGCTGTCGTCCAGATCTCGATCCGGTTCTGGAACTGGTTGCAGGGGAAGGTGAGCGTCTGGCCCATGGAGAGAGGCTGGTTCATGTACTGGGTCTCCGATGTCCCGTCCGGCTGGGTCAGGGTGACCTCCACCTGGGAGATGAAATTCATCCCGTTTCCTCCCTGCAGGGAGACATACATGAGGGGATTTGCCGTGTTCCCGTTCGATGTCACCTGGTAGGCCACCATGTACTGGGGCGGGAGGGTCTGGGTCGGTCCCGGGGTCCCCATCCCGGCGGGAACGGTCGTTGGTTCCGGCGTCACCACGGGAATGGTGGTCGGGATAGCGGTGGGTGGTGCGCTGGTCGGGGTGGGGGTCGCCGGGGGTGCCGGCTGGGTACAACCGGCAACGGCCAGGAAGGCAACCACGATCACAACTGCCAGGCCAGGAATGATATTCTTCATGGTTGATAGGTGGGGCCCTTTCCTGATATAACCATTCTCCTTCAGCGAATCTCTGCTTTGAACCGAATCTTTGGGAGAAAATTCCCGGAACAGGGGACCATCTCTGCCCTCTATCGTCAACGAGGACGTCGAAACCTTAACATCGTTACCTCGCGAAGGTTACTGGACTATGTGGAAGGCAGTGGAAGTCGGTGACTGGATCGCGGCCCGGAAGACGAGCCTCGAGGAGGCCCGCGCAACGGTGACAGAGGTGATCGGGCGGGTACGGAAGGATGGTGACAGTGCGTTGCGGCAGCTCTCACGTCACGTCGAGCTCAAGGAAATCAGGGTCAGCAATGCGGAGCGGGAGGCAGCCTATGACGCGGTCCCCAAGAAGATCACCGACAGCCTTGCCGATGCCCGGACACGGATCGAGCGCTTCCACAGCCTCCAGAAGCCCCGCGACCTCTGGCTCCAGGAGGTCGGGCCCGGTATCGTGCTCGGGATGAAGACCACCCCCCTCGACCGGGTCGGCCTCTACATCCCGGGCGGCCGTGCGGCCTACCCGTCATCGGCGCTCATGTGCGCCATCCCTGCAAAGGTCGCCGGGGTCCGTGAAATCTGCGCCTGCTCTCCTCCCCCCATCAGCCCCATGACACTCGTTGCCCTTGACCTCGCCGGAGTCACCGAGATCTACCGGTCCGGCGGTGCCCAGGCCATCGCTGCCATGGCCATAGGGACAGAGAGCATTCCTGCGGTCCAGAAGATCGTCGGCCCGGGGAACATCTACGTCACCCTTGCCAAGATGATGCTCCGGGAGACCGTGGAGATCGACTTCCCGGCGGGACCGAGCGAGATTGGGATCATCGCCGATCAGACCGCAGACCCGGCTATTGTCGCCGCTGACATCCTCGCCCAGGCCGAGCATGACCCGGCCGCGGCCTGCCTCCTGATAACCACCGATCCTTCACTGCCAGAGAAGGTCGGCCGGAAGATCGATGAGATGCTTCCCGGCGCTACCCGAAAAGAGATCATCGGCCAGGCTCTCGGAAACTCGGGCTACGTCGTGGTCCGGACTCTGGACGAGGCCATCGCCGCCTCGGACGCAGTGGCCCCCGAGCACCTCTCGATCCAGGTCGAGGACCCCCTCCCGGTGGTCACCCGGGTGAAGAACGCCGGGGCCATCTTCGTAGGCCGGTACTCGGCGGTCTCCTGCGGGGACTATGCTGTCGGCACAAACCATGTACTGCCGACGGCCGGGTATGCGAAGACCTACTCGGGCCTCGATGTCATGCACTTCTGCAAGACGGCCTCGGTAGAGATGATCTCCCGCGAGGGCCTCGAGGCCATCGGCGACACTGTCGAGATTCTTGCCGATGCCGAGGGGCTCCATGCCCACGCCGAAGCGGTCAGGATCCGGCGAAAGTCCCGGAAAACGTAACTGACTGACTGACCCGCCATGACCACCATAGTCATAGACAACGAAACCTGCACCCGCTGCGGTATCTGCAGCGAAGTCTGCCCGATGGGGATCATCGTTCCCGGGAACGAGGCGAAGCCACCGGAGGTTCCCCGCCAGGCCGAGGCCTTCTGCATCCGGTGCGGGCACTGTGCGGTCGGCTGCCCGGAGCAGGCGGTATCCATCGAATTTTTACGGGAGAGAGAGATCCCTGTGCCGGAAGGATTCCCCCCCTCCCCCGACCTGGTCGCCTACTACCTGAAGAAGCGCCGCTCGGTCAGGCACTATACGAAAAAACCTGTCCCACGGGACACTATCCGCGACATCCTCGAGATCGCCCGTTATGCGCCATCAGGGGGAAACCAGCAGCCGGTCCACTGGACGGTCATCTATGATCCTCACGATGTCCATCACCTGGCCGGCCTGACCATCGACTGGATTCGCCACGATGCTGCATCCGACAACCCGTCCCTCCCCCGGATAATGACCGGCCGTCTCATCTCCTCCTGGGAGAAGGGGGCAGACCCCGTCTGCCGGGGAGCCCCGCACCTGCTCATCGCCGCTGTCCGGGCCGGGCCGGGGTCGGCAGCAGTGGATGGGATCATCGCTGTCACCTATGCCGATGTTGCCGCACCGGCCTTTGGCGTGGGTACCTGCTGGGCAGGGTTCCTCTCGCTGGCAGTGAAGGCCTGGCCTCCGGTCGGGGAAGCCCTGGCCATCCCGGACGGGTACGAGTACTGCGCCAGCCTTATGTGCGGCTACCCGAAGTTCCGGACCTACGGGATCCCCCCAAGAAACCCGCTGAAGGTCACCTGGCGGTGATGTCCCGCAGCCATTTTTCTTTTGTGCAGGCCGATTCAAGTTGACCATCCTCTTCCCGGACCTGGGCACGTTCCTCTGTCAGGAAATCCATCTTACCCCACCGAACAGGGGAGAGGTAGAATCCATAGGCAGAAGATTGAACCCGGGGGATCCACTCTTGAACGGCAGGACCCGGACCTTCCCACAGTCAGACCAGCAGCTTTATTAGGCATGGGTCAGAGTTGTCTCCTGTAGCTATCCCGGGAGTCCTCTGGTGCTGCAGACTCTCCCGGATACGTCAAGGTGGCAAACATGAACAACATAACGAGATTCTTCCTAGCCGGTGTGCTGCTTTCGGCCTTGGTAACGGGCCTCTGCACGGCCGCCATTCCCCCCTGTCCGTTCAGTGATTACCAGCCCCAGAGCTGGTCGTCTCCCTATCCGTCGGCCAATGACCCCTTCGCTGGCGGGACCGGTGGCGGATCTGCCGATCCCTTCCAGTCCTCTGACCCATCCGGCTCCCAGGCGCCCTGCCCGTTCGAAGACACTGCCGGTGGCGGATCTGCCGATCCTTTCCCGCCCTATAACCCGTCCGCCTCCCCTGCACCCTGTCCGTTCGTGGACGTGCCCGGTGGCGGATCTGTCGATCCTTTCCCGGCCTCTGACCCGTCCGGTTCCCCCGTCCCCTGCCCGTTCGAAGATGCGGCCGGTGGAGTGGTGGCCGATCCCTTCGGGCCGATCGATCCATCGACCTTCCTTGTCCCCTGCCCGTTCCCGGCCAGTAGTACCACTGCTGTTAGCGGTTCGGTGAGCGAAGCCGCAGCCTGCAGCGCAGAGGAGTGTCCTCCTCCCGCTGACCTCGATGGGGACGGCACCTACGAAGACCTGAACGGGAATGGCAGGACCGATTTTTCCGATGTCCTCCTCTTCTTTAAGAATATGGCCTGGATCGAGGAGAACCAGCCAGTCTGCTGTTTCGATTACAACACCAACGGGGACATCGACTTCTCCGATGTGATCCTACTCTTCAAAAAGGTGTGAAGAGAGAGATTATCTTTTTTTCCCGGCTTTCAGACCCGGTTTCTCTCCTTATTCCGGGCCTCACATCCTTTTTTACACTCACCACGAGATCTCTCTTTCCGGCAGGACCATGGAGTTCAAGAGAGAACTGTCACTCTTTGACGTGACCAATATCGTCGTGGGAGCCGTGGTCGGTGCCGACATCTATATCGCGTCTGCCATCACCGCCGGTCTACTGGGCCCCTTCTCTCTCGTCGTCTGGATCATCGCCGGTATCTTCGCGACCGTCATCGCCCTGGTTTTCGCGTACTGCAGCTACTATGTGCCGAAGGTCGGGGGGCCGTTTGCCTTTGTCTCGGAGGCTTTCGATGACTTCTTCGGGTTCCTCACCGGCTGGAGTATGTGGGTGGCAGAGGTGATCTCTCTCCCGGTCTTTGCCATTGCTTTCGTCCGTTATCTCGAGTACCTGGTCCCCCTGTCCTTCCCGGGAGAGATCCTGGTGAAGGGCGTCTTTGTCTTTGGCCTGACCACCATCAACATCATCGGTGTCAAGATGGCCGGGCGGGTCAACGATGTTCTCACCTTCATTAAGCTCCTTCCGTTGCTCCTCCTTATCGGTGCAGGGTTGGCTTTCCTCGCGAGAGAGCCCTCGGTCTTCATCGCTAATTACCAGCCCTTCGCCCCCCTGGGCGTGTCTGCCACAGGGACGGCGCTTGTCCTCATCTTCTGGGCCTACGTTGGTTTCGAACTCGGTACTCTTCCTGCTGCCGAGGTGAAAGACCCGCGGACCACTATCCCGAAGGCCATTATCACCGGTATGGCGATCGTCGCCCTGTTCTACTTGGCAACAAACTTCATCGTTTACGGCACCGTCAACTGGACCACCCTCTCCCAGTCATCGACTCCCCTGATCCTTGTCGGTAGCGTCGTCCTCGGGACATTCGGGGCCCTGATCATGACTGTCGGGGCTCTTTTCTCAGTCTCAGGATCGGACGAGACGGGCATGCTCGGAACCGGGAGGTTGTCCTATGCCATGGCTATCGACGGGCTGTTCCCCCACCATTTTCGAAGCTGCACCAGAGATACGGCACACCCTGGATCGCCCTTGCCGTGCAGGGCATCATCGCTTTTGGCCTCTCGCTCTACACACCGATCGCCAGCCTGATCTCCTTCGCCGTCTTCAACCTGGCGTTTGCCTTCCTGCTGACCTGCCTCGCTCTTATGGTCCTTGCCCGGGAGAGCGAGACCCGGCTCATCGGCCAGAACATCCTGCCCTGGGCAGGAGTCGGCATCTGCCTCTATCTCCTCTATTCGACACCGGGAATCGACAAGGTCATCGGTGTCCTGGTCATTCTCTTCGGGATCCTGCTGTATGTCTTCTTCTCACCCAAGGAGGACATCTTCCACCTCAAGACACTCTTCATCTCCGAGGAGGCCATCTTCTTCCGGAGAATGGCTCTCCGTCACCACTTCCTCGGTAACTTCATGCGCCT
>JAJRBS010000189.1 GCA_028679325.1 Methanoregulaceae archaeon
CAAAAATCGATCACTATTGACGTACCATATTCTTTGAACAACGCTGTTAATCTCGGAGTACTTTCCGGCATAAAGTTACTTTCGGATCTACTGGCTCTGGTTAAAAACTCAGATAACCTAAGACACAATCTCCGAACCCTCAGCCACTTTGGAAACCTTCGGCATACCCAGGTCCTAACCAAAATAGTTGCCGGAGGCTTACGTTTTTTTTATATCGGTCAAGGTGAGAGAGCACGTTACAGCATTCTCTCCGCCAGCTCACGCACCTTCAGGATATTTGCGGAGTCATTCCGCCGCTCATCCACAGGCGTCTCGCAGATGAGGGGCCGGGAACGGAAAAACTCGTTTGAAAGGATCCGGACAAAGCCATCTTCACCAATATTGCCCATCCCAATATGCTCATGCCGGTCCAATCCCTTTCCCAGTTGCCCCCGGGAATCGTTCAGGTGGATAAGTCTGCATCTCCCGAGGCCTATGAGATCATCGAAACTACTAAGAGTAAATTCAAGGCCATGTTCTGTGGAGAGGTCGTACCCGGCCCCGAATGCATGGCAGGTATCAAGGCAGACACCGACCCGATCCTTTTTTTCAATACAATCCAAGACTGCCGTTATATCTTCAAAACTGCTTCCTACAGCGTTCTTCTCACCTGCAGTGTTTTCGAGCAGGAGCATGACTCCCTCTTCGGTTTCAGAAAGGCAATCATTGATCGCGGTGATGACCTGGACCCTGGCTTTCGTCATCCCCTCTCCCTTGTGGTGCCCGAGATGGGTAACAAGATAGGGAATGCCGAGGATACTGCATCGCGAGAGTTCGGCCGAGAGGGCAGCTACGGATTTGTCGTACACATCACGGTTTCCTGTCGCAAGGTTGGGAAGGTAAGGCATATGGTCGACGGGCGGAGAGAGCCCGCTTATCCGGACATTGTCCCGGAACGCTGCTGCCTCATCCGGATTGAGATCCCTGAAACCCCAGCCACGGGGGTTTCGTGAGAAGATCTGGAAGGTGTCACATCCTGCCTCTTTTGCCCTTCCCACTGAAAGAGCGATCGATCCCGCTATCGAGACATGCACACCGACATTGACCATAAAATCTTTCCAAGGGAATGTTGGTGGTCACAGGTTCAGATAATACCTGCTGTTTCTCACTCAATGACAGGGAAGATCGATCATGATACTTCCCGAAAACCAGGTTGAACCGGGGATATCCCCATAATATAAATACGGAATCCCATAGATGGCGTTACCGGTAAGAAAGGGTTGCCACAAAGCCCTGATTACCCGGAGGCACCATGCGGCCCGGCCGGTTCTGCCTCACCGGCGGCCGCACGTGCTGCATGCCTTCGAAGCCTTGGAGTGCCATGAAATGGATCATCAGTCGCGTTCGTTCGATGCCAGAAGACAGCAATAGGGGATAGGACCACAACCCTATCCGATACATTTTTTAAACGCACTTCAGAAGGGCGATCAGTTCGTTGCAGACTTTTTTTGAAAAATCCTTCGTCCCACAGGTTCCGCCGAGGTCACGGGTCCTTATTCCGCAGGCAAGAGTATTCTTCACTGCCTGTTCGATGAGGCCTGAAGACTCCTCATCCCCGGTAAAAGCAAGGAGCATGGCAGCGCTCCTCATCGCTGCAATCGGATTCGCCGTGTCGCTTCCGGCGATATCGGGGGCGCTGCCATGGACAGGCTCAAAGAGGGCATGACCGTCGCCGATGTTTCCGCTGGGAAGAAGTCCCAGGCCCCCCACCAGATAGGCAGTCACATCTGATAGAATATCCCCAAACATGTTGGTTGTGACTATGATATCATACCTCTCAGGATGCATAAGCACGTCAAGGCAGAGTGAATCAATGTAGCACTCTCTAAATGAGACCAGATGTTCGCGGGCGACACCGATGCAGATGTCCCGGAAGAAGACATCGGATTTGAGAACGTTCGCTTTATGACCAATAGTAAGATTTCTGCGGCTTCCCGCCAGCTTGCAGGCATGACGGGCAATCCTCTCGCTCCCCTTCCTTGTAAGACACCGGAGGGTGCAAGCAGAATCCGCCTCGATCTTTTCGATCCCGGAATAGAGGCCTTCAGTGTTTTCCCTGACAACGATGATATCAAACCCCTCGCCCCAGACAGGCCTGATGTTCGCGTAGAGGTCAAGCTCTTTCCGGATCCTCACGATAACGCTCTTATACCCGGGATCGGGTGGTGTGGTGACGGCCCCAAAAAGGATAGCATCGGCTGACGCAAGAAGGCTGATATCCTCATCGGTTACAGCCTCCCCGCTTCTTACCCATCTTCCATAGCCGACTTCCACCGGAAAGAATTCAATGTCGGGTCTGATGACCTCGAGGAGCCTGCAGGCAGGCGGGATGACCTCCGGGCCAATGCCGTCCCCTTCCACCACGGCAACCTTCATTCCCGGTCCCTCCATCCGGAAACCAGGCACTGCACAGCTGAGAAGATCTCGAACGGAGAAGCACCCCAATGGACCACTGTTCCAAAAAAGTCACCGTATTCTCCGATTCCCTCTCTCTCTCTCCTGCAGCAACGGGTGATGAACGGCTCTTCGGATACCATGGTTAGCGGGCAAATTTCGGTGACCTGAAAAACGTCTCCATAGCATTCACGAAGCAGCTCCCGGCCTGTCCGACAGCCGGCAACCGTCTCCCCCCCTTTCATGCAATCGGCATCGAGCGTCCTCGTGAATCCCGCTGCCCTGCAAGGGTAAACGTCGGCATCGATACGGGAGATATCCCGCAACCGGTGATCGAATGTGATATCAAGCTCGGAGAAGATCCCCGTCTCTTGGAGCTCTTCAAGTGTAGCCGAAAGGCTTGGCCGGGGCGGGATAACGTCATAGACAAAAATAGTCTGGAATACCGAAGGATCAGGATCAAGGACGAATGTGAGATGCTCGTCCAGGCCCGTGAACAGCGTACATCTTTTTCCGGATTCTGAAGCCAGACGGACGAGTCTGGAACGATCATTGAGCTGGACCCTCTCTGGGTACCAGGTAACATCCGTGGGGTTGGCGAGCACCCGGACCTCGTCTACGGTGCGTAAAAGTCCCGTCCCTTCCTTTCCCTGAACAACATCAAGCACCTCCGGGCCTTCAGGGGTTTCATGAACAAGGTAGCGAGAGAGGAAGTAAACGCGATCTCCGCAGGGACGAGTCGAGGCATAACCCACCTCCTTACAATGTCGGGGAAAGATCATTTTTTCTTCCTCCAGAACTCAACCAGTCCTCCGGAGGAGAGAATATCCAACATCCGGGCAGATAAAGGGGCAACAGGCCTTTCCAGGCTTTCTGAGCAGACTCTGCCTGAAGTGAGGTCGATGACCACCCTTTCACCATCCCTGCAGGGGAGATCGGCCTCGGCCAGAGGAAGACCGATATTGATGGCGTTTCGAAAGAAGATCCGGGCAAACGATGGGGCTATAACCCCCCTTACTCCTGCCTCCTTCAAGGCTACTGCCGCCTGTTCCCGTGATGACCCACAGCCGAAATTCTTCCCTGCAACAATCACCGCTCCGTTCAGCCGTCCGGAAAGTGCGGGATCAAGATCCTCAAACACCTTTTTTGCCCAGATGCTCCTGTCCTTGGTCCGAAGATACCTCCCGGCAATTATGAGGTCAGTATCAATGTCTGGCGGCAGGCAAACTGCAGGTCCTTCGATCCTCATTATCAGTCTCCTGCGATGCAAATCTCACCGGCTACGGCACTTGCGGCGGCTGTTGACACCGATGAAAGATAGATCTCGCCGCCGACACCCATGCGGTTCCGGAAGTTGCGGTTCGAGGTTGAAAGACAGACCTCTCCTTCACCAACCACCCCCATATGAGCCCCGAGGCAGGGTCCGCAACCGGGTGGAAGAACTGTGCATCCTGCAGCGAGGATATCCATCAGGAGGCCGGTTTTTACAGCGTTCTCAAGAACCTTCCGCGAGGCCGGGGCGACAATTGTCCGGACTTTTACACGCTTCCCCCTGACGATATTCGCGAAACGGGAGAGATCTTCAGATCGACCGTTCGTGCAAGTGCCGACAAAGACCTGGTCAAGCTCGAGGCCGGCGAGGTCAGAGACCGGTCTGATAGTATCTACTCTTGGAGGGACCGCAACAACCGGGACTATTTCCCCGGCATCAAAATGATATTCCACCCGGTAATTGCAGTCTCCCTGCTCCTGGGGCATGACCCTGTGTCCGAAAGACCCGAGATGTCGCCGGGTCACGTGATCCGCATAGAAAAGTCCGGCTTTGGCACCTGTTTCGACTGCCAGGTTGGAGAGGGTGAGTCGTGAGTCCATGGAAAGGCCAGACACCCCTTCACCGATGAACTCCAGGGAATGGTAAGAGGCCCCATCCATGCCAAGGCGTGAAACATAGGTCAGGGCCAGGTCCTTTGCTTCCACCGAACCGCTAAGACTCCCGGTAAGGTGGATCCCGATGGAGTCGGGCACTCGAAACCATGTCGTCCCGGAGGCCCAGACTGCAGCCATATCCGTTGCCCCGACACCTGTTGCGAATGCTCCGAAGGCGCCGAGGGTGCAGGTGTGGGAATCCGCCCCTACCACTATCTCTCCCGGCAATGCATTTCCTTCAGCCATCAGCTGATGGCAGATGCCGCCTCCAATATCAGAGAAATGGAGACCCGCATGACGTGCAAAGTCACGAAGTTCGTGCTGCAGGTCGGCTGTCGTCGAATTGTTCGCCGGGACAATATGATCGAACAAGACAAAGAGACATTCCGGGCAGGAGATCCCGCTTCCGCCAAGGGCCTTCCAGGTCTCGAGTGTGAGGACACCGGTCCCATCGTGCACGTAGGCCCGGTCAACCCGGCGATCAACATATTCACCGGCTGGTGCTCCAAGTATCTGTTCGGAAAGGGTGGTCATATCACGGCTCCTTCCTGGCGTGCCGGATAAGGGCTGTCAGGGTCTCAGGGGTGATCCCGATCTTGCTCTCCCCAAGCTCCTTTACCTCATCGAGAACCTTGCAGATCTGCTGCTCATTGAGCTGGTAACCGAGAGTAGCCACGACATGCTCAAGCGCTTTCTTCCCGGTGTGTTTCCCGAGAATGAACTGGCGTTCGCCGCCGACCATTTCCGGCATGAAATATTCATAGGTCCGGGGATCCTCGAGGATTGCGGCAATATGTATTCCGCTCTCGTGGGAGAAAGCATGCTCTCCCACCACCGGTTTGGTCTTCTGGAGATGGATTCCCGAACAGGTTTCGACCAGCTGCGAGAGCCCGTGCAGATGAGAAAGGTCATAGCGATCTATCCCGCCCTTCATACGGAGGATTACAAGCACTTCCTCAAGAGCTGCGTTCCCTGCTCTTTCCCCGATGCCGTTGACTGTGGTATGGAGCTGGAAAGCCCCAGCCTCCGCTGCGGTGATAGTGTTGGCTGTGGCGCAACCCATATCGTTGTGGCAATGAGCACAGAGAGGTTTTTTCACAGACGAGACAAGGTCCCTCATCAGCTCGAACATCTCGGTTGGAACCAGGCATCCGACGGTGTCTGCAAAACTCAACAGGTCTGCGCCACGTTCCTCCCCAGCACGGTAAAACTCCTTTAGGAATGAAATATCAGTCCGGGAGGCATCTTCTGCGGCGAAACGTATCTGCATGCCATGGTCGCGGGCCAGATCAATCATCTCCAGAGCCCCTGCAAGAACCTCTTCTCTCGGTTTCCGGAACTTGTGCTTGATGTGGAGGTCCGATGTGGCAATGAAGATGCTGACCATATCGACGTCACAATCAATGGCGGCCTCGATATCTCCCGTCCTGGCACGCGCGAGGCAGCAGATCCGGGCATCAAGCCCCATCCGGGATATACTGGCAACGCAATCCTTCTCATAGGGTGAGACGCTCGGAAAACCGGCCTCGATAACCTCAACCCCGATTTCATCGAGTTTTTGGGCGATACTTTGTTTCTCTTCGCAGGTAAAGGATACGCCGGGGGTCTGCTCCCCGTCACGTAACGTCGTGTCACAGATCTCAACATTCCACGATTTCATGGTGCCTTCCTTCGGGGCATGTCCCCTCCACGAGGATAGTTTTCGGCCGGTCCGGCCTATTGATCAGATGGCTTAGTTTATCCCTTTCCGTTGCTTTGACCCGCACCGGGTCGGCCCAGGCCAGATACTGGTCGGGGAAGGGGGTCACCTGGCCCCCTGTCATGCCCATGCACCGGTTATCAAGGACGATGCAGAGCAATGGAAGCCCTTTCTCATAAACATCGATCAAGCTCGGAATTCCGGAGTGGATCATTGCATAGTCGCCGATCAGCGCTACCCCGCTACTCCGGGCCGCAACACCAACTGCCGTCCCGAGCCCGTAACTTGCGAGGGCAATCCGGAAAGGAGGATTCAGGGCTAGGATCGAGCACCCGGCATCTGAGATAACCTGGAGTCCTTTCTCCTTCAGTATCTCCATGACTGGAATAAACGGGCAGTTCCGGCAGAACGTCTTTACGTACCCCCTTTTTCCCGCCGTTTCCGGCTCTGGAACAGACATTGGAGGAGACAGGCACAGGTGTTCGCCAACAAAAGGCCTCCCGATTTCACGAACAGACGAACATTCCCTGAGTCCCGCCGGGGGAGGGTAAGCCGTTACAATATGCGAATCTCCCGGGGCAGGGCCGACACCGGCGATCCCGCCTTGAATAGTATTCAGGTCCGATCTTTCCGCCCATTCAAACATACCGGGGACCAGGCTCTCCGCCAGATCTGCCCTTCCCTTCATAGTAAGATCAGAAGGAGCAAGCCTCCCTCTTGTTTGACCCCTCTTCACCGTTTCCCCAATTGCCTCTGAGAAGAGAAGTTCCGGGGTCACTCTGACCAGTGCTATCCGGGAGAACCGCTCGGACGCAGAGAATGCGGCCTCGATAACCCGGGCGCAGGTCCCGGGTCCGGGTTCCAGAACCGGAAGCCGTCCCAGTTCACCGTAAAAGCGGGAGTCCTCTGTGTTCGTGGATCCCAGAGCCAGGTGATCATCACCTGACACGACGACAACCCCCCCGATGAGTCCCTGTGTCGTAGCATGAATGAGAGGATCTGCACAGGCATTGAGTCCGACATTCTTCATGATTATCGCGGCCCTGCTTCCGGACAGGGAGTGGCCAAGGGCGTACTCCACTGCAACCTTCTCTCCTGAAACCAGGATCCCGCCTGACTCATCTGAAAGTTCGGTCACGGGGAACCCGGGAACAGAATAAATATGGTCGGCACTAGCCTCGAGAGCCCGGGCAAGCACTTTATAACCCTTCATAAGGGAGCATCCCTGCCTGGCCCGAGGTCGCACCCGGTACATGAAACACACATCGACACCGCGGATCCCGGATCGAGTCCTGAATCCTTCAGGGCCTGCCCATGGATGGTGAAGAGTCGGAGCAGTCGTTTTGCCGACGGCCGTTTCCAGGTCTTCAGCTCCCCTGCAGGATTCAGGGGTCTCAACACGGGTATCACTCCCCGCTCACAAAGGGCTCTGATGCATTGCTCTGCTTCCTCATCGGTTTCACCAAGGCCAATGATCAGGTTGGAGAAAACATGGCCCCTGCCAAAGAGGGGGACCGCGGTCTGAAGGGCCTTCCAGACCAGATCCCGATCCAGATCCGGACACATACCCGCAAAAATTTTCACTGTGGCGGCCTCGATATTGAACTTCACTTCTGCAACGCCGCCTGCAGACAGCTTTTCGGCGGTATTGATCCCGGGGAAGATCGAGACTCCAAGGGGGATTTCAAATTTCTTCAGCCTCCGGACGACCTCCAGAACGTAGTCCTCTTCTTCCTGCAGATCGTAAAGGACGCCGCTTGTGAGGGAGATAGCATCGATGCGATCGGCCACACTCTCTACCATGGCCTCGATCTGTTCTGGTGTTTTTCTCGCGGAATTGATAGCTGGTACTTCGCAATAGCGGCAGCGATACACACACCCTCCGGAGAGGGTTAAGTAGGCCTGTCGGGGGCAGTGAAGAGCCACAGGCTCAAGATATCCCTCAATTTCCTGTCCTTCCATGTAAAGGACTGCTTTACCGGCACCGAGATGCACTAGTTCGATCCGGCTGCCGGGATCCAAAGATAATCTCACTCTTCCCTCACCGTTCGAGAAAAAGACCGAGCCACTACCGCCCGCGCCCGGACCTGCTGCCGAGGACGAGATGTAGGGCGGTGCTTCCACTCCTGACAGTCGAATTGATCCTTCAGCCAACAGCCTGGCTTTCAGGTTCAGCCAGTCCATAACGATAGTGCCTCCGCAAAACGGGTGTAATAGGGAATGGCGGCTACGGCACCGATTATCCCTCTTCCTTCCATGCGCAGTTCCAGTTTTCCATCGGTTTGCGGTATATGGTCACGCCGGACCTCCCCTCTCTTGACCATCTGACCAAAAGAAAGAAGGGACGCCGGATCAAATCCCGAGAAAACGGCCATACCCGTATCATCGGAAAGGGTATACTTTTCAAGGAGGCGCTGATAGTTATTGATGAGTCCGGCTGGATCTGATGTCGCAAATTCACAGACGGTGCTGACACAATTCTTTGTCCTGTAAGGTACGGGAAAAAGTTGAACGATCGTATGGGATAAGTAGCGGGAATCCTCGTTCTCTATCGCATGTGCGATATTATGGGTGAGGGTCCAGGTCGCTCCTTCCTCAGGAGTGTCCGTATCATCGACTCCGATGAGGACCCGGTGTCTCCTCGGGAGCCATATCGTAGCCCCTGCCTTCCGTCCGCCTCCTGATGGCTCATTCCGGCAACGGAGGACGCCTCCGGCGAAGGAACGGCAGCCCGAAGCTCCAACCCCCCCACCTCCAAGTCCGATATAAGAAATAGCGATCTCCTTTTCGTTTACGCTGACACCACAAATGCCTGCAGGGAAACTTGAGCCCTGAAGGTCAAGAATACAATCACCGGGCTTCAGCATATACCGCATGCTTGGACCGCAGTTTCTTACCGACAGGACAATCGGGCTTTTGGCATAGTGGTGCATCGACCACATGGCACCACCGATACAGTCGAAAAATTCTATCAGTTCAACCTTCGTTCCCGTCTCATTACTTACTGCCACGATAGACGGGTAGTGGATAAGGAATGGTTCCCCCTCTAATTCGTCCGGGCCATCTCTGCCGGAGCCTCCAATCCTTTTCCTGACTGAAGCGGGGGACATTTTGATTCCTTCGGCGACGCGCCTGGTTTGCTGCCGAAAATATCGTTAACAAAATAATCGGCAACCAGCTATTTAAGCGGATCGTTCCGGCGCCACGGTCCAGGATAAAAAAGATCAGAGAATTTTTTTGAGTTCAAATTTATACGGTCCGAGGCTTCCCCCAAAATTACCGGCACTGATGAATTTCACGCCGGGAACTGTGCAGGCCGCTTTGATACCTGTTTTCATAGCCTCACCCACAACCTTTTCGTCGAGGCCATCGATCACGATTTCATAGAGAGCCCGGATGCCAGCCGGAACCTTGGAATCTGCGACCTTCTCACGAAGAGTCGGGCAGTATTTTTCGTTTGTGCTCGCCGGCATGAACTTGTACTTGTTGGACCCCACCTTCGAACCGCTGGCCACGATACCCCCAGGGAAACTCGTGATGACGCCGCATACATTAGCAATCGCATCGGAGGCCGCCTGGGCGCCCATCAGAGCAGCCATCTGGTTTTCTCCCATGACGAAGAAGTTGCCCCCGGCCACTCCTTTGATGATCCCGAACTCTTCTTCTCCGATGTATTCACCCTCCATGATGGGGATGACCCAGCATTTCCTCCCGCCTACCTCCTTCTGGTATTCGTATCCATCACCGAAGAAGTGGAGCTTCACTGCAATTTTCTCCCCTGCGCTGGGAAGACCGTCAAACACTGCCGTCGTAGGAGCAGTAAGGACGCACTCTGCCAGCCTTTCAACAACCTGTTCCTTGAGTTTCTTCTTGGATGCACAGATGAGAATGGCCACGCCCGGCCTTCCGTCCGGAGTTTCATCGGGGGAGAGTGTGGACTCGATTCCGGCTTCGCAGGGGCATCCGATGGCCGAAGTGGCAAACCCCGTTGCCTCGGTCGCGGCCCGCACCGCCCAATCTCCGGTTACGGCCGTGATGATAATCCTCGCGATCCAGGTTGGAAATGCTTCTGCATATGTATCTTCGATGGGTACTCCATTAATCTCCATGTGATTTCCTCATTTTGTAGTGAAGTAAAAGGCAAAAATAGAATAAACTTTCTAAATGCCGTCGGTTTTCAAAACTGTTTTTATGGGAAACGGAAGGAACTATAGTCTAAGCTTTATAGGTAGCTAACGAAATGAAAATTCCTTTACATAAATGTGTTGATCTTGCTACAGGTTCTTGACGAAGCGCAGCCTAAATTGGATTCTTTTTCTTTATTGGTAATAAACATAAATATAATATAAATAATATCACATTAACTATCGGTGAAAAAAGAGAAGCCCGCCCAGGGGAAATTTAGGCAGGTTTAAGTGTATAAGTTAACCAATCTTCTTTAGTCGATTTTTAAATCGATCTAGAGCTGGTGCGTGAAAAAAGCATGGCATTTGCAGTGCACGTTAACATGGATCGTTGTACCGGCTGTAATAATTGTGTGGTCGCATGCCCCGTCGACGCCCTTGAACTCTACACCGTGGATCCCGTCACAAATGAAAAGATCTACAGGGTGCAGCATGGGAAAGCGATGGTACTTGACTTCAAATCCGAGCTGTGTGCCGGATGCGGGGTCTGCGTAGAAGCATGTCCACATGATGTTATCCGGCTGGCCGGTCGCGGCTCCGTACTTTCGGAGGCAAAAGTAGGTTGACTGAGAACATGGAGCAAACATGAGGTTATTGAATGACACTGTTTCCAAAATATTCAAAGCGGACTGAAGGCGTCAATGTCATTGGCGAACAGAGGCTTCTTCAGCAGGTGAGCAACCTGATCCTCAATTCAGAGGTCTGTACTGGTTGTGGCATCTGTGTCGAGGCCTGTCCCGAGGAGGCAATAGCCCTCGGACTTGTCGGTGCAACCCGGAGGGGTGCGGTCGGCTATGCTGCACCGGTTGACATCGACGAGAGGGAGTGTGTTTACTGCGGCGTCTGCGTAATAATGTGCCCCTTCAATGCACTGACGCTCAAGGTAGACGGAGAAGAGCGCCTTCCCATCGTTGAGAAGGAAGGATTCCCGCAATACGATATGGTAGCGGATATTGACGACGAAAAATGTGTCCGCTGCACTATTTGTGACGAGGTATGCCCAAGGGATGCAATTGAACGTGATGTCCCGGCATTCGAGGGCGCCGCGGAAGCAGGAAAGGAAAGACAGGGGGCCCTCAGCAGCAAGATCCAGTTCCAGGTGGACATGGAGAAATGCACTGCCTGCGGAATTTGCGGTGCGGTCTGCCCGGCGATAACTGTGAAGCATAAGACATTCTCAGCCGAGAGCGGAAAAGTTGAAGTCGTCTCTGATCCGAAAACAGGACTACCGTGGGATGAGAGCCGGTGTGATGCCTGCAAGGTCTGTGTTGAGTTGTGCCCCGAAGAATGCATCACCGTTGAGCGTGAGGTCACTTCGAAGACGATGCCGGGACAGGTCGATATCGACCAGAAGATGTGTTGCACCTGCACATGGTGTTCACGGAACTGCCCGACTGAAGCGATAACAGTTGAAAAGCTTTTCGAGGGAGATATCGAATTCTTCGCCGAGAAGTGCCCTGGCGGCTGTTCAACCTGCGTAGAGATCTGCCCGGCCAATGCAATTTATCTGCCGACGCCGCTCCCTGCCGGCCAGATGAAGGGCGTCGTTGAGCCCACGATTGCTGTCAACAAGGATTTCTGCATACTTTGTGGTGCCTGCGTAAATGCCTGCCCGGGAGAGGATATTATCCGCCTTCAGCGGACCGGAATACGGGTGAAAGGCAAGGAGACTGACCTCTTCAACAAGATCAAGGAGAAGATGTTCACTCCCAGAACCTCGAAGGTAAAAGAAGAGACTCCCGGAAGTGTACAGTTGAAGATGATGGAGAAAGCCTGAGGGATACTGAAATGGCACGAACAAAAGGTTACCCTGAAGTCCTTGAAAAGAAGCTCCGTGACACCCGGTACTACCCAGAAGATCAGAATCCGGCGTTCACGAAGACAGTTGAAAAAGTCTCAATGACCATCCCCCACATGTGCTATCAGTGCGGGACCTGTACCGCCTCATGCCCCTCTGCACCCCGGAGTTCCTATCGAATCCGCAAGTTTGTCCGCCGGGCGCTCCTGGGCCTCGAAGAGGAAGCCCTCACAGACCCGGACCTCTGGCTCTGTACCACCTGCTACAGCTGTACCGACCGGTGCCCGAGGGACATCGCACCGACAGATGTCATCATGGCCATGAGGAATCTGGCATTCAAGAGAGACATCATACCCGTGAACTTCCTCAAGACCGTGCAGGCAATTTATACATCCGGCCACGGTGTGCCCAATAACGATGTCAACAGGGCAGCACGGAAGAAACTCGGGATGAACGCCGATCCACCGACCACACATGCTTTCCCGCAGTATGTGAAGGGAATCCAGTATATCCTCGACTACTATGAGCTCAAGAAGAATGCAGACAGAATCGTCAAAGAGAGAGAGGGGTGAGGAGTGATGCGCGAATATGCATTTTTCCTTGGCTGTATCGCTCCCAACCGTTATCCCGGCGCAGAATCCGCCTCGTACCGGACTGCCGAGAAGCTCGGGATCAAACTCCTCGACCTGGAAGGAGCGAGTTGTTGTCCTGCACCAGGGGCATTCGGCTCAATCGATCTTGATATCTGGTATGCGATGGCCGCAAGAAACCTGGTTCTTGCCGAACAGATGAAGAAGGATATAGCTCTCGTCTGTAACGGCTGCTACAAATCCATCTGGGAAGTCAACCACAAACTGAAGCACAATAAAGAACTCCGTGACCGTGTGAATGAAGTCCTCAAGGGCATTGACATGGAATTCAAGGGGAGTATCGATGTCTGGCACCTTGCCGAACTCTTCTATGACCCGGAGATCGTTGGGGTCCAGAAGATCAGGGACAGCGTGAAAGTCTCCCTGGAAGGCACGAGGATTGCCGTCCACTACGGTTGCCACCTGATGAAACCCAAGAAGGAAAGGCACTTCGGGACCACCGAACATCCGACCTGGATAGAAGAGATGGTCGCAGCTCTCGGTGCTGAACCAGTTGAATACCGGAACAAGATGCTCTGCTGCGGTGCAGGTGGCGGGGTGAGGGGATATGATATCGTTCATGCTCTCGATATC
>JAJRBS010000098.1 GCA_028679325.1 Methanoregulaceae archaeon
TGCCGCCTCCGGCCGGAGGGAGATCCCCTGATCGCAGGCCCTGATGGCCGCCTCATAATCACCAAGGGTAGAAGAGATGAAAGCTGCCTGGGTCACCACCCAGAAATTGTCAGGCTCTCTCTCAAGGATCTGGTTGCAGACCCCCCAGGCCTCGCCGAGTCTTCCGAGACGGCGGAGGGCCATCATCTTCACCAGGTCCGTATTCGGTGAGGCGGTGTCCTCGCCCTGGTCCAGCCTCTTGAGCACCCCCTCGTACTCCCCTGCTGTATAGAGAAGGATCTCTGCCAGTCCGGCAGCCCGGGAGAGACCAGGTGAATTCCCCAGGAGAGTGTCGAGGCGGTGGACGATCTCAGCACTCAGGTCCCGGCCTGTCGTTGTAACGGTCAGCTCTTCCCTCTCGATGGAGGGAATTGATCCTTCGTGCACCGTGGATCTTTCCCCTATTTCGGAGCCGGAAGACTTCTCCCGCCGTTCGTCCCTGACCGGGGGATCAGGTTTTCGGAAAGGAAGAAGACCGGACAAAGTTTTGCGGACTCCCGGGGATACCCGGCCGAAGACCTTCATCCCGGCCGATTTTTTGCCAGCTGGAGACTTTTTCGGGGATTCCTCAGTGTCTGAAGAGATTTCCTTCTGGTGATCGGCACCTTTTATCTTCACTTTTGAACGACGACTTGACTGCAGCTGGCGCCATCCGAAAACAAGAACGGTTACAAGGGTGATGGTGACGGCAAAAATGGCCAACCCTGGCAACACGGGAAGTGTCGTCACCGGTCCCTGTTGGGCCGAGCTGATTTTTTCCGGGAGGTCGATGTTTCCCGGGTCAGCGGTCAGGGCCGCCTTCCATGCATCGATTGCATCTCCTCTCCTGCCGAGCAGAAGAAGAGCGTCGCCCCGGCCTTCTAGGGCTCCCGAGTTGCCGGGTGCGAGGGCGAGGGCACGGTCAAAGGCTTCAAGGGCTGCTTCCGAATCTCCTGTGACGAGCATGATCCGCCCCCGTTCCAGCCAGGCGGGAACAGAGGAAGGATCTTTGTCGAGAGCAACATCAATGGACAGGAGGGCTGGGGCAGGGAGCCCCATAGCAGTGAGGACCTGTGCCCTCGTTATCCGCGCCTCCTGGTTCTCCGGGTCTCTTGCGAGGATTGTATCGTACGCGAAGAGGGCTTCATTGTATCTCCCCGATTCGTACAGGGCCTTTCCCTGGGCAAGGGCTTCCGCTTCTTCTCCCGAAGCACCAGCGACCGGCACGATAAAAACAAGCACCACGAGGATAACTAACGCGGGGAACCTGTGGACGTTTCCAAAACATCCTGCCAGATCGCGGGGATGGCGACCATGTCCGGGAAAGACCCGGTTCAGAACCATATGACATCCTCCTCCGGATCAGGTGTTGCGGTAGGAAACAGCAAAATCTCAGTCTGGTTATTCCCTGTTCCCGACAGCAGGATGAGGTGTACAGTTACTCCTCTTCCCGCGAGGGTGAGATGCTGAGGGCCTGATGACCTGACGACCAGGTATTTGGCAGGATCGGAGCTGTAGGTCCTTCCATAGCCCTCTTCAGCGATGATTGCCAGGCTCTTGGGATCCCTGACGGTCAGGACAAAGAAGCAGAGATTCGGGTTCCCGCAGTCCGGCTCCACATCGAACAGGATAGTCAGAGGAGGTTCGCTGGCGTTTGCCAGCAATCCGATGCTGTTCCCAGAGAGTGTATACGTTTCCCTGAAGAATTCATTTCCCCCATAATGCCGGGGAGGCAGGGAATCGGAGGCATCGGGCAACAGGGTGCGATAGGCCGGGCTGGTAACGTCCCGGCCAGGGATCGGATCGGCAGAACTCACAGATCCCCCCGTTGTGGTGCACTGCTGATCGGTAGCCGTGAATGCTCCGGTACAGGGACCGGTTATCGGGGCCTGGAAAGGTATCGAATCGGGGTAGACGGGGTTATAAAGGTCGACGGGTGGACTGTCGAGGGCTGCGGCCGTCTCCTCTTCGGCCCCGATCTCGATACATCCAGGCATGATTGCGAAAAGGAGAAGAACGAGGCTCAGACAGGCACAGGCCGGAAGACAATGAGGACTCTGCATGGGGATCACCGACATCGGGGACCCCGGAAAAGGAGACGAGATCCCGTTTCTGGTGGGAGACTTTCACCCCCCTGACATTGCCACACGCGGGCATCACGGAAGGACACCAGATCAATCCATGAACCTGACAGGTATGAAAAAGAGGAGGGGGAGACGTTTTTTTTGTCCGAAAACCTGTCCTCCTCGCGGGATATGACCGGCCCGCTCATGTCCATCAGGGCGAGATCACCACTTCTGTCTTTGCTATCATCTTGCCGGACGAGTCATAGAGCTCAAGATAGAAGGATCGCCCGATGTTGTTGGGGTGACTAATAGTCCAGGTCTGTGCGGTGGCACTCCGGTACCAGACTTCCGGCTGGAGGTACTGCCCCGTATGTACCGGCGGGACGATATATGCGGTATCTCCGGGATTAAAGGAGGTCACCGTCTGGGCATTGGTCGTCCAGCTGACCCACGGCTTACCGGCGGTATTATTGAGATACTTCTGGTTAATGGTGCTCGCAAAATTCTCGGCTGAGCTCCCGAACTGTGCCGTTGGTCGTATAACAAACTCCAGTTTTGAAGCTTCAAGAGTGTCGCCACTGGCGTGTTCGATGACCATCCCGGTGGTCTGGCTGTAAGTTGCCCTGAGTGTCGCCTGCCGGGGCGATTCTTCACCAGAAGAGAGTCCCCCGGCAAAGGCACTGACCACGGCAGCAATGATGATAGTGACCACCAGCATGAGCATGACACCGACGACTGGCGAAACAGCCGAGTCCTTTTCCCGTGCAGATAATGTCATATTCTAGCCCTCCACAACCACATCGGTATCATAGATCACTTTTCCGGTTGGTACATGGAGCACCTTGACCGAGACGCGGTCGCCGGGTCTGAGCCGATACCAGTTCGAACCGAGCACTCCCATGATGTGATCGACATCACCCGGTTGATAGTACGTGCCGGCAACGTAGGTATA
>JAJRBS010000112.1 GCA_028679325.1 Methanoregulaceae archaeon
GAGGCCTTCACCACCGCCTACAAGGCGATTGACGCCAACTTCCGGGGGATCTTTGCCCGGCTCACCAGCGGGAGCGGCCGGCTGGTCCTCGAGAACGAGGAGGACCCCTTCTCGGGCGGCCTCTCCTTTGCCGTCCAGCCCCGGGACAAGCCGGTCCACCTGCTATCAGCCCTCTCCGGGGGCGAGAAGTCGCTGACCACGCTGGCCTTCATCTTCTCTATCCAGCAGTTCATCCCCGCACCCTTCTATGCCTTTGACGAGGTGGACATGTCCCTTGACGGCCACAACGTGGAACGGATCGGGGACATGATCCAGGAGCTCTCAGGCACCTCCCAGTTCATCCTGGTCTCGCTCCGAAAACCCATGATCGAGAGGGCCGACCGGGTTCTCGGGGTCACGGTTCTCCCTGACAAGAGTTCGTTTGTCACCGGGGTCAGGGCCGATGCCTGAAGAGCCGGTCGAGATCCTGGTCCAGATGGCGGAGAGGGGGGAGATCGATCCCTGGAACATCGACATCGTGGAGGTGACGGACCGGTTCCTCTCCGAGCTCGAACGCCGGAAAGAGCTCGACCTCCGGGTCTCGGGCCGGACCCTCTTCTATGCCGCCCTCCTGCTCCGGATGAAGTCCGAGTACCTGGACATTTCCGGGAACGGTGATGAGACCGAAGACGAGTTTCCGGAGGATGAGTCCGAGGTCTTTGACTTTATCGGCTTTCCGGAGGGAGGCGGCGGGCCGATCGACCAGCTCGAGCGGGAGATCCGGCGGCGGCTCGACCGGAAGAACCTTCGCAAAAGGCCGGTCACCCTCTTCGAACTGATCCTCGAGCTGAAGAACGCCGAGAAGGAGCAGCGGCGCCGGCAGCGGTTCCGCCCGGCCTACGAGCCGGAGCTGATGGACGTCGAGGAGGTAGTGGGAATCGCCCACGAGGAGGGCTACCGCGACGCAGCGGTCGGCATCCTCTCCCAGTGCGAGCAGGCCATCGCTGCCGAAGGCGTGGTCACCCTGCACGAGCTCGCCTCCCTGCTCGGCAAGGGGGTCATCGACGTCTACATCCCTCTCCTGTACCTGATGTCCGAGGGGAAGCTCTCGCTCTGGCAGGAGGAGTTCTTCGGCGAGGTGCTGGTGCAGGCCTGCAGCGCCGAGGGAGTGTAACCTTTCTGTTGCACCTTTTACTCTCTCAGAGAGAATGTGAGGTATCTTTTTTATCGTAAGGTTTAACTTCGCGGAGGTGGTCATCCCCACACAGGCATCTGCATGCAGGAACCGGGGATGTGGAGATAGCCATGGATAAGGTACAATCGAAAGACGGGACCCTGATCGCATTCGAGCGGAGCGGGAGCGGACCTCCCCTGGTCCTGGTGCATGGTACCACGGCGGACCACACCCGCTGGGCTGGTGTCCTCCCGGGATTTGAGAAGAATTTCACGGTCTATGCCGTCGACCGGAGAGGACGGGGGCAGAGCGGGGATTCTCCCGTCTACTCTATCGAGCGTGAATACGAGGACATCGCTGCAGTGGTGAGCTCGATTTCCGCCCCGGTGAACCTCCTGGGACATTCCTATGGGGCATTGATCTGTCTGGAAGCGGCTGTCCGGGTGACAAATCTCCGCCGGCTCGTTCTCTACGAACCTGCCATCCGGGTGGAAATGCCCATCTATCCGGCTGGTGCACGAGCCCGGATCCAGGCACTCCTTGATTCCGGGGACAGGGAAGGGGCCCTGGTCGCCTTCTTCCGCGACGTTGTCCTGATGCCGGAGGATGAAATCCTCGCCCTCAGGGCTGAACCGGCGTGGCCAGCCCGCCTGGAAGCGGCACATACCATTCCCCGTGAATTCGCGGACGAGGACTACATTCTCGATCCCGAACGTTTCAGGAATCTCACCGTTCCCACCCTGCTCCTGTCCGGCAGCGAAAGCCCTGCTTATCTCCGGAGAGCGACCAGGGCGGTCCACACCGCTCTCCCGAACAGCAGGATCATCGTTATGCCCGGGGAGCAGCACATCGCCATGAGGACGGCTCCGGATTTGTTCGTCCGCCGCGTGACCGGGTTCCTGCAGGAACCGGACTGAAGGGGAGCACATCATGCACAACTCCCCTTCTCCTCATGCCCTGGTTTTCCCGGGGGAGAGGACTGCCTCCCCCGCTATCCTTCATCACAGGAAGAATGTATTCGGTTCCCTGGCGTCAGTGATATCAGGGATGCATCGTAATTTAGGTCAGGAGAACTGGTATGGGTTTTGCTGATTGTATCGGGAAGTACTGGGTTGGCGCTGAAGTCACGTATGGCGATATCATGGCTATGACCTTTCCCCGCTCACTCCGGGGTCATCCCAAGGTCCTCTCCCCGGGAGCTGCATGAACCGGAAGCTCAGGGACAAACTCTTCGCAAGGTGCAAAGAGATGGAAATTCCCCTCGTCGGTGTTGCACCCGTCGGGCGATGGGAACACCCCCTGTTCCAGCCCTGGATGCCCCGGGAGTTTTATCCGCAGTCCATCTACCCGGAAGCCAGATCGGTGATCGTCATCGGGTTGCCGGTCACCCTGCCGGTGATCGAAACTGCACCATCCATCCTCTATCATGAACTCTATACGACGGTCAACATCCTGCTTGACCAGTATACCTACCGGCTGGCTGAGTTCCTCACCGGACAAGGCTACCCCTCGATGTTCATCCCCCGGGACGGCTACGGATCGGCCGCGGTGCTTGAGGAAAATCCTGTGGCCTTCTTCTCCCACCGGCACGCCGCTCTCCTCGCGGGTCTTGGCACATTCGGTGTGAACAATATGCTCCTCACCCCTGGGTATGGTCCAAGGGTACGGTTCGGGTCGGTCTTTTCCACGGCCGATCTCCCGCCGGATCCCCTTATCACAGAGGATCTCTGCACGCACTGCATGAGGTGCGTGCGCAGTTGCCCTGCCGGTGCCCTTGATGAGGATGCCTACCCGGAAGGGCTGACCGACAAGAGGGCCTGCCTCTCCCAGAACATCTCGCTACGTCAACGATACATCAACCCCTGTGGGATCTGCATCAGGGTGTGTCCGGTGGGAAAGGACCGTGAGGTATTCGGACGGCAAGATCCATCCCTGTATACCGACAAGGAAAAGTATCCCCTCCATCACAGGGCATGGAAGCATGTCCGGTCGTATGGAGGAAAAAGGGAGAATTAACGCCAGATATTTTGGCCAACCCAGGGAACTGCAGGCCATTCTCCCCTACACGTACTTTTTATATCTCCTCTCATATGCTTGATTGCCCTGAAGAAGAGGGCAGGTGAGAGACGTGTATTTCATTGCACTTGTGAAGTTCAGGAAGAAGCTGACGAAGGCGATTGTTGCAGAGAACCTGAAAAAAGTAGATGATGACAAGAAAGCAGGGGTAAAGTGGCATGGCATTTACTGGACGCTCGGAAAGTACGATGCAGTCGCCATGTTTGAAGCCCCGGATGAAAAGGCAGCCATGAAGATGGCGATAAACCGGGCAGAAAACATGAGCATCGAGACTCTTGTCGGAATACCGGTC
>JAJRBS010000146.1 GCA_028679325.1 Methanoregulaceae archaeon
CCTTCCGGATGATCACCCTGTGAATAGAATGAGGAACTCTTCTCATCGTGCTGGCATGCACAGGGGATATTTCAACTTTCCCCATGTATAACGTCATCAGGGAATACCTCCGGACCAGAAGGAATCCCGCCGGTGTATCTCTCTAAAAACCCGGCACAGACCTCGTACGTCGTCATCACCTTCTCACTCCCGATACGTGGTACCCCGCAGGTAAGGATCCGGATGTTCCTCGTATCTGTGGTTACTTTTGTTGCATCAGAGTCCCGGTAGGGATAGATGGCGATGATCTGCCTGGCATCGGTAAGGATGACCTGCTTCTCCCGGAGCATCAGCGGTTTCTCCATCCCGATACCCAGAAACTGCTCCCCCTCGCTGGCAAACCGCATGGTCAGGTCGCCGGACAAAGAATCGGCATCGAAGGCGGCAATCGGGATGCCGGTGACGGCCGAGGCCAGGTTGTAGGCGTCCACAGCCGTGTTGATAACCGGGAGCTTCCCGCCGGAGAGAATCCTCCGCACCAGGGCTTCCGAGGCCGGCCGGGTCTTGGTCGGGTCAACCCCCACGGACCAGAAGAAGTCACGATAGGCCCGGAAGAGCGGCTCGTCTTTAACAGTATCAAGAGTGAACCGGGATTGAATCTCCCCGGCAATCTCCCTCTTCAACGATTCAAGCCCGGGGCTTTCCCGGACGATATGGACGGAGCGGATTATCCCCTCGCCGACACAGATCCCAGGGAAGGTGATGAGGACGTCGGTGGCAAATATCATGGATAACTCATTTCCTGAATCACCTGTTATGCATTTAAGGAAGATCAAACCTTCTACGGGAGTCTTTCTGCCTCGAGGTGAACGAATAATACATCAAATTTTCCCGATCAGGGTCATCTCTCTCCTGCCATCATGCCGGGGATCGTGAGGTCCCTGTTGAATGAATGCAACTGCTCCTTGATTGCATCCTTTTTCATGTAGATGGACATTGCGGCATTCAGAGACCCGAACTTGTATTCTTTTATCTTCTTCTCCTGCAGGGTGATCCGGGTGTCCTGGAGGGCAATGACGGATTTCACCACAAAGGCCGCATGACTCCTGAAGAGTTCCGCGGCGCCGGTTTTTATGGCGATGTTTACGTAAGGGGCATATTCTGGGAGCGGGAACGGGGCAATTTTTTTCAGGGTGAGGGTGTAGGGTGATGGAGAATCTTTGAGTGATTGCCGGACCTCATCTGAGACGCTTACCCTTTGAATGGTCAGGCTCACCATACCCTGGGTGATATACCCCGAGAGACGCCGGGCGAATTCGGCCGAAAGATCGGTCTTCTCCGGAAGGGTTCTTCCGGATTTCCGGACGTACTGCTCTGCCTCCTGCAGGGCAGAAATACCTGTTTTCCGGAGCATGGCTGTGACTTCATCGGTAACCTCGGGGCTTGTTCCGATCTGATCCAGGTCAGAAAAAGTCAATGGTCTTCCTCCTGTTTCCGTGCATTTTCCCCGGGAGAATGCCGCCTTTCATCCACCCTGGTCAACAGCCCGTCTCCGTAATCGATCCCACCGGACATTTCAATGTGGAGATCTTCACCGGATTGTCCATGGGATGAACCTGATCTTTTCAGGATAAAACCCCCGGCAACAAGGAGTGCCACAATAAAGATTCCGATGAGAAGGGCGGGAAAGGGGTATGTTTCTTCTGTTCCGGTGACGGGAGGTATTGTCGTCTGGACACGGGACGTCAACGGGAGACTGGTTGGTTGGGGAGAGGAGATGGTACCAACAGGGTAAGGTGTCGCAAAAACCGTGTCCGTGATGGTTTCCGGGTTTTCGGCAAGGATATAGCCTTTCTTCGAAATGGTATCAGAGCCGTCCTTGTTCCGGACTGTCAGGGCAACGGAATAAACGCCGGGATCGGTATAAGTGAATATCGGGTCCTTTTCACTGCTGTCGGTGCTAGTATCGCCGTTGAAATCCCATGCATATGATGTGGGAGAATAGCTTGAAAGATCGGTGAACCTGACGGTCAGCGGTGTCGTTCCCCGGACGGGGTCGGCAGAAAAATCGGCGACGGGTACCAGCACCTGTTTTTCAACCGTGATAAAGCTCAGTTTTCTCACCTCGTCCTTCCCGTTCCTGCTGGCGACGATCAGGCTAATGGTATACACTCCCGGCTGCTGGTAGGTGTATCTGGGATTTCTGGTCTGATCGTCAATACGGCCGTCGCCGTTGAAATCCCACAGCCAAGAATCCGGATTATTGAGCGAGGTATCGGTGAACTGGACCGTCAACGGCGCAGGGCCGGATACAACATTCGCGGTGAAGTTGGCAACCGGTGATGTCTGTTCAGGTACGATCACGGATGTTACCTGTACTGCGGATATCACCTGTATAGCGGGTGTTACCTGCATTGCGGATGTTACCTGTGTTGCGGGTGTTACCTTTATTTCTGGCGAGACTTTGACCACCTGTGCGTTCACCGGAATAGTTCCCAGAAAACAGAGGATCATCACCCCGGCAATCACTAAAATACTGGAGATATCTGTTCGGTGCCGGTTTCCTCCAGCAGAATAGTACGACATGCTGTAACGGGTAATCTCGGCGGAACGGGATATTAGTGTTTGGATTCGTGAGAAATGAATTTCGAGAAACGAAATCGACCGCCGTTACAGGATAGACATCACTATTATTATCACCTTGTCTGCAGACCTGACGATCTGTCGTGAGAGGAAATGACGACCGACCCTGTCTGCTATGCGCCTGTCGATGAGGATAAAGCGCAGTATACCTCCCATTACAAAGGGCAGGAGTACTGCTTCTGTTCCGGTTTCTGCAAGCGAAAATTTGACGAAAATCCGAAAAGGTATGCCAGGACAGCCCGGTCCGTGGATATCGGGTCTGATATCACGTGTTGAATCGGGAAGTACTGCATCTTGCGAAAGATGCCGGGCCCTGGTGAGAGTGGAACAGAGCTGCGCCACTTCTATTCCTTTCCTTTGTGACCCAACCTTTATCCTCTCCGGAAGTATTCCTGAAGGTGGATGATTTCGCTCGAGATGGATAGCGCAGAATTCAGGGAGATCCTGCAGCGTGAACTGGGGTTCGGCCCGAAGGCCTCCTTCAGGCCGCGGGAGGTGCTCAACGGGACACAGCTCTACGACCACACCCTCTTTGTCATCACTGACGCCGACCGGAACTTCGTCCTGATCCGCGGGACTTTTGTCATGACCGATGTCTACGTTCTCATGAAGACATCTTTTCCTGAAGACCTCGAACTCTACAGGATAGCAGGTGAGCTGAAGGAGAAAGATCTTGATCCGCGGAAGACGAGGCTCGTCTGCATCGCCGTGAATATATCGGAAGGAGTTCCGGGAGGGATGAAGTTCCCGGAGATCCAGATCGTGATGATCCCCTTTTGATTCATCTTTCTTTTTTATCGTCTTTGTTCACTCTCACACTCCCCGGCAAGGATTAATCCGGACTTCGATCCCAGATAAAGGGAAAGGACTTTGCAATGCTGCCGTCAGTCATCCTCCACAACTCGGTGAGCATCGATGGTTCTTTGACCGGTTTCGAGCCGGATATGGCTCTCCACTACCGGATTGCTGCTGGGTATCACCCAGAGGCAACCCTTATAGGCTCACGCACGGTTCTGAAGGGTATCGAGCTCTTCGGGGAGGGTGTCCCTCCCGAAGAGCCCTGCGACTTTGAACGGCCGGAAAGAGAGGGCAGCCTGCCGTACTGGGTCATCATCGATACGCGGGGAGCCCTGCAGGGGATGCTCCATTCTTGCCGGCGCTTCGAATATTGCCGCGATGTCGTGGTTCTCGTCTCCGGAAGCACACCGGGGGAATACCTTGCACACCTTGAGGAAAGGAAGTACCGCCACCATGAGGTCGGGTCCGATCATGTTGACCTGAAACAGGCACTGGAGCTTCTGGCAGAGACCTACCAGGCCAGAACCGTCCTGACCGACACCGGCCAGATCCTCGGAAACCTCCTCCTTGACCAGGGACTCGTCGCCGGGATCAGCCTGCTGGTCCACCCGGTCATCGTGGGAGCCCGGTCCTACCCAATATTTGGCGGCCTCACGAACCCCTTGAAACTCCGGCTGAAACATTCCGAGGTCTTCGAGAAGGAATACCTCTGGCAGGTTTACGAGGTGGAACGGTGAACGGGATCATTGCTGGAATACGGGCCGGGCTCCGTGACCTGGCCGATGAAAAGACCCGGGAGAGTGGCCGCCGTTTCTTCAAAGAACCGGTCAAGCTCTACGGTGTAAAGACGGCAACGGTCATGAAGCTCGCCGATCGGACTTTCAGGGAGCTTGTGAATATGGATAAGACGGCTGTTTTCTCCCTGTGTGAAGAACTGTTCTCATCCGGCTGCATGGAAGAGTCGTTCATCGCCGCCCGCTGGTCCGAGAAGCTCCACCGGCAGTACGAGCCGGATGACTTTACCGTCTTCGAACGATGGGTTGACTCCTACGTCACCAACTGGGCCTCCTGCGACACTCTTTGCAATCATACGGTCGGTTCCTTTCTGGAGATGTTCCCGGAGTATATTCCACGGCTCACTGCGTGGACACAGTCAGAAAACCGGTGGATGCGGAGGGCGGCGGCCGTCTCTCTCATCGTTCCGGCAAAGAGGGGGTTGTTCCTCGGCGAGGCTTTCTCGATAGCCGATCTGCTTTTGACCGACGACGATGACCTGGTCCGGAAAGGCTACGGCTGGCTCTTAAAGGAGGAGAGCAGGAGACACCAGGACGAGGTTCTCGCCTTCGTGCTCGAAAGAAGGGAACGGATGCCCCGGACGGCCCTCCGGTATGCCATCGAACTCATGCCGCCCGAAAAGAGAAGACTGGCGATGGCAAAGTGAAAGACATCTTTTCTCCGAATCCTCCGAAAGATCATCTGTTTGCCACCTCCCCTGAATTCAGGGAAAACCGGGCCCACACACGATCAGGAGTCCTTACCCCTGGTCCTTTCTGAAATCCCTGACAAGCATGATGGCGGCGACGATTGCGATGACGCCGAGAATGGCGGCGATGACATATGCGCCCGGCTCGAGCCCGCAGGTTGCAAAACCTCCGGAACTGATAGCGAGTTTCCGGCATTCAGAGGGGATATACACAAGGAGATAGCTGATCATGACGGCACAGGCGGCAATGACCAGTACGAGAATGAGCGAGAGGATCTTCATGGTGAAGGACTCCGGTTCAGAGTTGAAGAGCTCGTCACAATAGTATGAATACCTACTGGCTTTCCTCCGGACGCGGGAACGTTTCCTCCCTGCCGGCCTCCTCCCGCTGCCTGAAACCGCGACGAACGACCATGACCAGGAGCGGAATGATGGCATAGCACCAGAAACTCGCTTCCGTACTCACGAATGCTACCGCAATCGCGATCAGGGCTGTTGCCGGGCTCACGATGGCCCGGTCAACACCTTGCATCCCCGGGTTCTTTTCGCCAGGACTCAGTCTCCCGAAGGAACGGATGGTGTACCACCAGCTCATCGTCAAAAGGAGGCTGGCAACCAGGATGTTTGCATGGAACAGAAGCACGGCCTCGAGTACATTGGGATAATCGCCGGATATGGTGGTTGAGAAAGGAATCAGGACGATGAAGAAGAGAAAGAGGATATTAATCCAGATGAGGCGGTCGTCCACGTACTTCACTTTTCGGACGATACGGTGGTGAGAGAGCCAGAAAGAGGCGATGACAAAGAAGGCGATAGCAAAGATGAGGAACTCAAGCCACATCCCTGCTAGTATCCCGGGGAGGACAACCGGAGCAGTACTCTCGGGGATCGGGGGGACAGCCAGGCTGATCACGAGCAGGGTCATGGCGAAAGCAAAGATCCCGTCGCTTAAAGCCTCGGTCCGTGACTTCTCCACGGTCTCCTCGGAG
>JAJRBS010000147.1 GCA_028679325.1 Methanoregulaceae archaeon
ACAGGTCGATAAAAGACCAGCACCCTGATGCCATCCTCCTGTTTCATATCGGCGATTTCTATGAGACTTTCGGGGATGATGCAGAGACCATCTCCCGCGAACTGGACATCACCCTCACCTCACGGTCAAGGGACAAGGAGGGAAACCGCATTCCCCTCGCAGGTGTCCCGTGCCATGCCGCTGACACCTACATCGCCCGGCTTGTCAGCAAGGGATACAGGGTAGCGATCTGCGATCAGGTCGAGGACGCGAAGAATGCACGGGGCATTGTCAGGAGGGAGGTGGTCAGGATCGTCACTCCGGGCACGGTGACCGATGAGGCGATGACAGCGTCTCCGGAAGCCCGGTATCTCATGGCTGTTGCCCGGGACGGGGAGGAGCAGGGATTCGGGCTCGCTTTTCTCGATGTATCTACCGGGGAGTTCTTCGCAACCGGGATACCGGAATCGTCAGGCATACAACCGCTTCTCTCCGAGATCCGGAAAAATAATCCTGCCGAGTGCATCCTCCCTTCCGATCTCTTTTCGGAATTCGGATCCCTTATCCAGGAACAGGGCGTTCTGGTTACCGTTGGAGAACCCGGGCCGGGTTATGAGGGTGCTGTCGAGTATCTTGCAGGGAACCTGGGCAGCGATGTGCTTGAGTCGGCAGGGGTGGCCGGTTATCCGGCGCTTGTCAAGGCAGCCGCCGGTGCGCTCAGGTATGCACAGGATACGCAACGAAAAGATCTGTCCCATGTCGTCCATCTCAGGCTCTGTTCCCTGTCGGATTCGTGTCTCATCGACAGTATATCGCTTCGAAACCTCGAGATCCTGCAGAGCATACGGGCAAGACCAGGCGATCCCACCCTTTTTACCCGGCTCAACCTCACAAAGACCCCCATGGGAAGCCGCCTCCTCCGGCAGTGGCTCTTCGCACCCCTGGTGTCGGTCGAGAAGATCAACGAGAGGCTCGATGCCGTGGAATTTTTTTACCATGATACGGCCAGCCGGACCCAAATCCGTGAAATTCTTGACAAGACTCCGGACATCGAACGGATTGCAGGAAGGATAGCCTGCGGCAATGCCACCCCCCGCGATCTCCAGGCGCTGGGAAGGACTCTCGCAACTTTACCGTCCCTGTGGGCAGTCGTCTCTGGGCCGGAGGACCTGCCCCCCTCCCTTGCCCTGGCCCTCGCAGAGCCGGGAGAGGTATCCTGGATGAAGGATCTCATCGGGCAGGCCATTGCAGAGGAAGCTCCTGCGGTCATCAGAAATGGAGGCATGATACGGGAGGGATACAACCCTGAGCTTGATGAGCTTCGATCACTCTCTGTCTCTGGAAAGGAGCGGATAGCTGCCCTACAACAGCGCGAACGGGATAGGACAGGGATCAGGTCGCTGAAGGTATCCTATACCTCTGTCTTTGGCTATCACATCGAGGTTACCAGGTCGAATTTGCACCTGGTCCCCCCTGACTACGAACGAAAACAGACCACGTCCAGCGGTGAACGGTTCACTCTCCCGGAACTCAAAGCCCTGGAGACGGCTCTGACAACGGCCGATGAACGGGGCCGAACAATCGAGCTGGAACTCTACAGGGATCTTTTGAAAAAATTATCGGGGGGAATCCCCGCCCTGCAGGCAACGGCACGGAGTCTTGCCCTCCTCGATGTCTTCGCCGCACTGGGTGAGGCAGCGGTCCGCTACCGGTATACCCGCCCGGTTCCTGACCTGACAACAGAAATCCTGATCCGGGAAGGGCGCCACCCGGTCGTCGAGGCGCAGATGGAGACTGGCTTTGTCCCCAACGATACCCAGCTTGCCGGGAATTCCGACCAGATCATGATCATTACCGGGGCGAACATGGCCGGCAAATCGACCTATATGCGGGCCGTTGCCGAGATGGTGGTGATGGCCCAGGCAGGAAGCTTTGTCCCGGCGGATCATGCCCGGATAGGTCTCGTTGACCGGATCTTCACCCGGGTGGGAGCCTTTGACGACCTGGCCAGCGGGCAGAGTACCTTCATGGTGGAGATGCTCGAGCTCGCCAACATCTTAAACAACGTGACCGGGAGGAGTCTCGTCATCCTCGATGAGATCGGCAGGGGGACGAGCACCCTTGATGGCTACTGCATAGCCCGGGCGGTACTGGAATTCCTTCATGGGAAAGGTCCTGCGGGGCCCCGGACACTTTTTGCGACACACTTTCACGAGATAGTCTCGGCCGAGTCTGACCTGAAAAGAGTTAAAAATTATCACTTCGCGGTCCGGGATACGGGAAGTGAGGTCATCTTCCTCCGGAAGCTCATCCCCGGTGCAACGGACAGGAGTTACGGGATCCACGTGGCCTCGCTCGCAGGGGTCCCGGAGAAGGTCACGGACCGTGCCACCGCGCTCCTCTCCCAAATCATGAAGGGGGAGGGAAAAGGAGACGGGAGGGTCCAGAGGTATACCCAGATGCTTCTCGTGGACGCACCGGGTAATTCTCCGGAAGACCCGGTGGCGAGGGAGCTCCGGGAGCTCGACCCCGACGAACTGTCCCCGCGGGAGGCTCTCGATCTGCTCTACGATCTCGTGGCAAGGGCCGGGGGCCGGGAGAGGAGGGGGCAATGACCCGGGGAGATTGCGGCCGGATCCGCCAGCTCGATCCGTCCACCGTAGCCCGGATAGCCGCGGGGGAGGTTGCCGAACGGCCGGCCTCCATCGTCAAGGAGCTTGTCGAGAACTCTCTTGATGCCGGGGCCCGGGTCATCATGATCACGATCGAGTCGGACAAGAAGCAGGTCTCATCGATCACGGTGACCGATGACGGGACGGGAATGAGCCGGGAGGACAGCCGTATGGCCTTCTCCCGCTATGCCACGAGCAAGATCCGGGAGCTCCCGGACATCTCCACCTGCGGGACGCTGGGGTTCCGGGGTGAAGCACTGGCAAGCATCGCCGCGATATCACGGGTAACCCTGCTCACCAAGGAGAAGGGCGGTGGCGGGGTCGCCGGGACCCGCATCGTCATGGAAGGAGGGGAACTTCTCGAAGACCAGGAAGCCGGGTGCCCCTTTGGAACAAACGTCAGGGTCGAGAGGATCTTCTTTTCCACCCCGGCACGGAAAAAATTCCAGAAATCCCTTGCCACCGAGTTTTCCCTTATTACCGGTATTATCGAACGGCTGGCCATCACCCATCCCGGGACTGCCATCCGGCTGGTCCTCTCCGGGCGCGAAAAGATCTCGACTCCCGGGAACGGTAACCTCTCCGATACGATCATCCGTCTCTTTGGTCTTGACCTGGCCAGGCTGCTCGTTCCCGTGGACACGGTCCGGGGCCAGGCGAAGGTGAGCGGC
>JAJRBS010000155.1 GCA_028679325.1 Methanoregulaceae archaeon
GAATTCAATGAAGAGAACAGTGTGTTTTGGGGCCCTATTTCAAACGCAAACGTGATTGCCGTGACGAATATCTGGATTAACCGGCGCAGCAGAGAGATCGTTGAGACGGACATCCAGATGAACAGTTACCTGGAATGGGGTATTGGCGACGAAGAAGCATTTGACATCCAGAATATCGTCACCCACGAAGCAGGTCACGTCTGTGGTCTTGGCGATCTGTACAACAGGCCTGCCAGTGAACTGACCATGTTTGGCTACAGCCGTCTTGGCGAAGAAAAGAAGAATACCCTCGGACAGGGAGATGTCCTGGGGCTCCAGAAGCTCTACGGTTCTTAAACACCTTTTTTTCCCGGGAGAGAGTGGGGAAATATCTTTCACGGAGCGTGCTTATCCCTTCTCCTTGAAAGGTTCGAGTTTGAGATACCTCTCAATCGATCGTGGACCCGGTTTTCCCTGTGTTTGTCTCTACTCCTCCCCGATATCCTCGTTCCACACCTCCGGATTCGCGGCGATGAATTCGGTCATCATCCTGATGCATTCAGCATTGTCAAGGATGACCAGCTCGACACCCCGTGACCGGAGGTAATCCTCGGGTCCCTGGAAAGAGCGGTTCTCCCCAATGACGACCTGGGGGATCTTGTAGAGCAGGATCGCCCCGCTGCACATATCGCACGGCGAGAGTGTTGAGAAGAGAACCGCCCGGTGATAATCCCTGGCCGTGAGCCGGCCGGCGTTCTCCAGGCAGTCCATCTCGGCGTGGAGGATCGCACTTCTTTCCTGCACCCGCCGGTTGTGCCCCCGGCCGACGATTTTTCCCTCAATGACCAGCACCGAGCCGATGGGAATACCTCCTTCTATCGATCCCTGCCGGGCTTCCTTGATAGCAGCCAGCATGAATTCTTCCCGAGATGCAGCATCCATGGGAAGAAATTGACTGCATACCTTTTAGAAGTCGCGTCTCCTGGTTTTTCCCGGAAAACCAACGGGTCTTTGGATCAATGGATCTAAATTCCTGCAGCATAAATACGAGGAGATCGTACACCCAAGTAACGATCCACATATGAAGGAGCCCCGTGGAATTACGATTCTTCTTTTCGCCCTGTGCATCCTTCTCGCTGTCCTTCTCCTGCTTCATCCTTCCCTGCCCGGTTTTTTTCCTTCCACGCACAGGTCCCCTTCCGTCTCGCTCCTCTATGCCTCAGCAGGTTCTCTTCCCCAGCTCCTGAATACCGGCCAGATCGATGCCTTCCTGATCTGGGAACCGGTTGTTTCCAACGCCGAGCTCTCCGGTATCGGAAAACGGATCGCTGTCCCATCCGATCTCCCTCCTCCGGGAAAATGGGATAATGCGGCCATCAATGTCCTCGTGTTGCGGGGTGATATTACAGAGACCTACCCTGAACACTCGGCCCTCCTGTCCGCCCTGACAACGGCTGCCATCGACCGTACCAACGAAGACCCTGATCTCGCAAAGAGCATAACGGCAAAATGGGTCTTTGGCACGGGACCAATCCTGACACCCCAGGGAACGCTGGATCCCCTCGCGGTCGAGAACAGGTCCTTTGAGAACATGGTATTTACTGCCGATGCAGAGCCGCCCTATTCCGATCTCGTCCAGTCGGCGATCGATTCCACGTATGGCACGTCCACTATCTATGATCCCATGGCCTGGGTGGATTCAGATGTCACGGACAGGGCGCTCGTGTTCCTGAATGGGACCGATGTTCCCCGGGTTGGACCGGTGATTCCGACCCTTAATATCGGGTACATCCCGTCAAGTGACAACTACGCTCCCGTTTACGTCATGGTTAAAGATTCACAGTATTTCTGTGACCGGTACAGTTTCTGCATCGTCCCGGACGACCCGGCCCTGTCAAGGCCGGTCTCTTGCACCCTTTTCGTGAACGATACACCGGCTGCGCATGTCAACCTCATCATGGGCCAGTCAGGTGGCGGTATCATGACAACCATCGGCCAGAAAGCCATCGACGGGGCTTACGTTGGGTCCTTCCCTGCAGAACTCCAGATAGCGCTTGGCAATCCTGCCCTGATGATCCAGTCGATCAACACCGGGGGCTCCGGGCTTGTTGTCGCCAATGGTTCTACCTTGCGGAACTGGGACGATTTTGTCGGGTGGGTAAAAATCCGGTCGGCTGCCGGAAAGCCGGTGGTGATCGCAACCGTCCAGAGCTCCATCCAGGAGGACATGGTACGCGAAGCGTGTGCCTATGAGAATATCACGGTGATTCTGTATGGTACTGATTAAAAGACAAACTATTCGTGATTACGGGAAGGGACTCGCCGTCGTCGTACTCCTGCTTGTGATCTGGGAGTGTGCGGCACTGATCATCAACAACAACTATATCCTGCCCACGCTCGGCGAGATCGCAGAGGTGCTTCTCCACCCTTTTGAACCGGTCCTCGGCGGCGAGAGCCTTGTCGCAAATACCCTGGTGAGCCTGAAGGAAGTGCTCAGCGGTTTCTTCATTGCAGCGGCACTTGCCATACCTCTCGGTCTCCTCATCGGATGGTCATCGGAAGTCCAGGCCTACCTTAATCCCGCCATCCAGCTCCTCCGCCCGATCCCCCCCATCGCCTGGATGCCGTTTGCCATCGCATGGTTCGGGATTGGCATCAATTCGATCCTTTTTATAATCGTTCTCGGAGCATTCTTCCCGATCCTGATCAACACCGTCGACGGGGTGCTCAGTATCCGGATCCGATGGATCGAGGTTGCCGAGATGTTCCATGCCACAACGCCCGAGAAACTGCGGACAGTGGTCTTTCCCGGGGCCCTTCCCCGGATCTGGACCGGCCTCCGGGTCTCGTTTGCCATCGCATGGATGTGCGTGGTTGCCGCCGAGATGTTGCCCGGTACCACGGCCGGTCTCGGTTTCCTGATCATGTACGCCTATAACCTCGGCCAGCTCGATGTGATTGGTGCCGGGATGGTCATCATCGGCATCATCGGTCTCGGCGCGGACATGCTCTTCCGGGAAGGTCATGCACGGTTCTTTGCCTGGGAGGGGAAGGAATGATACCAAAACCTGTCCTCTCGGTCACCGGTATCGCAAAGACATTTCATGGCGAGGGCACGTCCTGCCCTGCCCTTGCGGATGTCAGTTTTGATGTCGGCCCCCGGGAGATCGTCTGCATCATGGGACCTTCGGGATGCGGGAAGTCCACCCTGCTCCGGATCATCGGCGGGCTCGAAATAGCAGACGCCGGATCTATCCAGGGGGTGTCCGGGTCCGGGGAAGGCACTGCATCAGCGACCATGGTCTTCCAGGACTCTGCGCTCTTCCCCTGGCTTTCTGTCGAAGAAAATATCGTCTACGGCCTTCGGCTTGCAGCCCAAAAAATGCCCGAAGAAGAGGTGCGACGCCGGGTAACCGAACTCCTGGAGCTCATCCATCTCGGTCCGTTTGCACATTCGCCTCCTCACGAGCTCTCGGGAGGCATGAAACAGCGGGTCGCCGTTGCCCGTGCGCTTGCGATCAGGCCCTCCATCCTTCTCATGGACGAGCCGTTCTCTGCGCTCGATATATTCACGCGGAGGGAACTCGAGGATGAGATACAGAGAATACGGAACGAACTAGAGACCACGATCCTGATGGTCACCCATAACCCCGAGGAAGCCGTCTATCTCGCGGACAGGATTGTTATCCTTTCCGAAAGACCGGCGATGGTTTCAGAGATACTGCCTGTCGGTCTCCCGCACCCGCGGAACCCCGCCGACCCGGAATTTATCAGGATCCGGGAACGGCTGACTCTGATGGTGCAGGGGAGACCGGATCGTGAAATGTGCAAGACGATCCCCTCTGCATCAAAATGATCATGCGTGTCATAAACCCGGCTCACTCATTTCTGTACCTCCCCCGGAGATTCCTCTCTTTCACCTCTGGTGACCGGTAGTCCCAGCCGGACTCATCGAGGGCAGTCAGCACACCGGCAATGGTCTCCACGAGGATCTTCTTCATCCTGATCCCTTTCTCTCGTGTAGCCCTTGTGGGATCGCCGGTCGCACCGCAATCTGTCAGCTCCGAAAACATCCATTTTACGTCAATATAGGGAGGGAGCCGGGGAACGACGCCCCGGGCATTTTCGGGCTCACAAAGTTCAGGAAAAAGGGCAAGTGCAATCGACAATTCTCCTTCTCCCCCGTGGCCAAGACCATTCCAGACCTCGAAGAAATCCGGCGGAAGAAGTTTTTCCAGGGTATTCCACCAGGCATCGACTGATACGATCTTCATCTCCGGATGCGCCGCTTTTACCATGCGGGTAGCGATCTCTATCGATGGGATATTTCCATCGTGGCCATTGAGGATGCATACCCTCCGGATCCCTTCACGGTACACCGACTCGAGAATGTCACCGATGATCGCGGTCTCGGTCTCGGGCCGGAGGGAGACGGTGAAGGAAAAGTCCCTGTATACCTCACTCATCCCGTAGGGGAGAGAAGGGAGAACGGCAGTCTTCGGGACACGCCGGGCAACCTCGAGGGCGAGCAGATACGCGGTGAGCGAGTCTGTCCCGAATGGCAGGTGGGGACCATGGCTTTCAAGGGAACCAAGCGGCAGGATCACCTTCTCGAATGGTCCGGCCTGGTAGTCCGCAGCCGTTTGGTGCTGTATTTCACGAAGGTTCTTTTCCATAAATATTTCACCGGGAATGTGCGTTTTGGTGGTATGTTCTCATATACACTCGGGGAATCCTGACCGGCTGTCCTGCATCCACACAGAATTTCGTCATTTCAGAGGTCCTGAACCTCTGGGCTAATTCTCCACCCTGGCCAGATCGTCGCTCAGGTCCTGCGAGAGGTCGACAGTGGTGAAATCCCCGCTTGTCGGCAGTACCATGGTGAATTCCGGCGTCCTGTCATATCCGACGGCAGTGCCTTCCGGAACAGTGAGATCAAGGATGTGGCCACCCGTCTGCCGGTCATCGGAGATGAAGTGGAGATGGTACCCCACCACGTTGAGTCCCTCGAAGAACACCGGCAGGTAACAGCCGACAACCGTGCCGGTGGCATTCGTGTACACGTACACGGACTGGTTCGCTGCTGCTTCGGAGAGGGTCGGGTAAGGTTTCTCCTGTGCCGGGATGGCCCGGACTTTCATCGAGGGGAAGGTCCCGTGCATCCGTACCACGTAGACCATGTTCCCGGATGGCAGGAGGTCTGTCATCTCTTTACTGAATACCGAGAAGTTCATCGTTTCACCCGCGGCAAGAGTGAAGTCCTCTCCATAATATGTCACCGTTGCAAAAGGGGTGGTGAGGTTATCCGGGGGTATCCGAACATGACCGTCTGCCGTTGCCTGGTAGACTATCCCCTCGAGAACTATCATCTCGCCATCGAGGGCATCGAAGGTGCCGATCCCGAAATCACCGTGTCTTTTCAGTTCTCCGGCCGGCTGGACCCCGTCAAAGACCCCCTGCTGCAGGGCATCGATGGTCGAGACCTGGTAGAGCGTCTCCCGGTCTTCCGGGTCTGTCACGATAAGGAGGAAGACCGCCAGTGCGGCAAGCAGGATGATGACAAGCCCGGCGATAAGGACCTGTTTCTGCCGATCCATGATACATTGACGTCAGCACCGGGGAACAATAAAGCTGGTGAGATGTTTCCCGGGGTGATTTCGGAATCCCTGGTCTGGCAGGTGTATGAACATGTCTTCTTCTTTTCGGGAGGAAGTAATCTGCTTCAGCCTCAGAATGCCTGCTTCGAAAAAAAATCAATGGAGAGCCGTTATTCCTTCTTCCGGTACTTCTTCCCGGCAGAAAACGCACTTGCGACCTGTTTTCCCACCGAAAAATAGCTGTACTGGGCATAGATGATCGGGTCGATCTTTTCCGTGTCGATCTTCCCGTCTGTCACGCAGGCGGCATCGGCATGGATCTCCACGACTTCCCCTATATACAACTCATGGCTCCCGCAGTCAACAGACCGGAAAACCGTGCACTCGATGGCGACCGGACACTCCTCCGCAAGAGGTGCGGTCTTCAGTTTCCCGTAGTAAGACCGGAAGACCTCGGACTTGTCCGTGCTGGTGCCGGAGACCAGCCCGCAGTGATCGGTCTCGACGACCTGGTTTACCGAGGGTATGTTCAGGCTGAATGTCTTGTTCTCCCGGATCCCCTTCAGGGTATACCGCCCCTTGTTGATGGCGACGCAGACCATGGGCGGGGCCATGCAGGCCACCGTGGCCCATGCGGCAGTCATGTAGTTTGGTTTCCCGTTCACATTCGCCCCCACGAGCACGGTGGGCATGACGCTCATGTAGGGCATCGGGCCAAGCGTTACCTTCTCCATCTTTCTTTCTCCGGGATACGATATGCAGAAGAACTGTTTAAAGGTATTTTCCCGGTTGGCCATGATGAACCGGACTGCGCGACTGGTGATGGCTCTTCCCCAGTGAAAGATAGTGCGAATACGTCCTCTCCTCTCTTTTCCGGAAAAATAATCCCGGGGGGGTTCCTTTTTCAAACGATCAAATGAGAAGGTTATTTTTCACCGGTTCCTTACCTGACTAGGATAGTGATGCCATGATGTCACAGAGGTGGCTTGTTTCTCTTGTCTTTGCAGGGCTGGTGCTCTGCCTGGTCCTGCCGGTGCAGGGATACCATATCCCGAATGTCAGTGAAGGGCTGCTCTCGGAGCAGGGTTGCTACGTGGGCGCCTACCTGGGGGGAAACCAGGGGGCGAATAACGAGAAGTGCGTGAACTTCTTCATGAAGGCCCAGGCATTGCCCTACGAGACCCAGTACCTGGACCAGCCGGCTGATTACGGGGAGAAGAAGGGGAAGGGTACGTCCGGCATCGATACCGGGATCATCTCCTTCCGGAAGGATCTCGATGCCATCAAGCCCGGCTCGGGGGCAAAACAGCTCCTCTTCTCCCGCTACTATGACATGACCTTCTATCCCGACAACAACTATGGGAAGATCAAGTACGTGGAGAGCGAAGCCCCGTACGTCTGGGCCGAGAAGGTGATCCAGCAGGGAGGAGTCCCGGTGATCGTCCTTGATCCCTACGGCCTGGTCCAGAACGGGGTGATCGATCTCTCGGTAAAGAACATGAAGGGGCAGACCGGAACCGATATCCTCGGCGACCTTGGCAGGAATCTCAAAGAGATCACCACGAAGTACCCGGACAAGGACGGGAAACCGGCCACAGTGATCATCTGGTTCGCCCACGAGTTCAACACCGCCCCGTCGGTCAATCCCGAGGCGAATGATCTTGTCGACAGCCGGAACAAGCAGGCATTCCGGCGGGCATTCCGGCAGGCCTACACCATCCTTCACCAGAACGGCGGCGACGGCATCCAGGTGGCCTGGGCCGGCAACATCGCCCAGACGAAGGACGACCGGAAGTACTACTGGCCGGGGTACGATGATGCCATGAACCAGCTCCCGACGGATTCTGTGGACTGGGTGGGGATGACCTGGTACCCCTGGACCGGGGGGCCGACAACTCTCGACCGCTTCCAGGGTTTCTATGACTTCTATGCCCGGGACCGGCAGCACCCGTTCATCTTCCTCGAGACCAGCGCCGATGGCTGGGGGGATACGGCAGTCGAAGATTCCCTCAAGGCCAGCCAGGCCGCCTACCTCTACAATGCCACCACGCTCTCCGGGTACCCAAATATCAAGGGGATCATCTGGTTCAACGTGGTCAAGGGAGAGCAGAAGAACCCGTCGGACATGACACTGGTCGCGAAAAACTTCCTCCTCCCTGACGGGCGGTGGGACAACCACGACCAGAGCGAGAAGACTCCGGGTGACGTTTACTCGGCAAAAGACCGCTCGAAGGCTATGCTTCCTGCCTACCCATCGGCGATGATGGATCCCTACTTCCTGCCAAAGGTCCACCTCACCTCGGTGAAGCCGGACGTGCTCTCAGCGGATTTCAGCACCGATGTTTCCTCAGGAGAGTCGCCCCTTCCCGTGCACTTCTCGGACCTGTCCGGCGGCCAGCCGATGATCTGGCTCTACAGTTTCGGTGACGGTGCGACATCGGACAAACCCAACCCCACGCATACCTACTCCCGGCCCGGGAACTACACGGTAAAACTCACTGTCTGGGGGATGGATGGGTCCGGCCTCCTGCGTACTTCAACCGAGAAACCGGAATGCATCAGCGTGAGCGGTAGTACCGGGCAGGAGACTGGTCCGGAGTTCACTGCGGCGCCGGTATCAGGCACGGCTCCTCTCACGGTCAGGTTCACCGGCACATCGACCGGGACCCCCCTGGTTTATTGGTACTCGTTCGGTGACGGCAACTTTGGCAGAGGGCCGATAGTCACCCACACCTATTACAAGCCCGGCACCTATACCGTGACCCTCACGGTCTGGACAGCAAAAGACCAGAAGCCCGTGAGTTCCGCGACAGTCCAGGAGAACCTGGTGGTCGTCACCTGAAACGGGACGAAGGCAGAAAAGGTTCCGGATCCTCCCGGGGAGGGGTTTTTCGGAAAAGTCACTCTTTTTTTAAAGAAAAAATTAATTATCGAGCAGGAGCCACCGGGCCTCGGTGATCCCCATCCCGGTGTAGACTCCCGGGTTCTGCATGGTCTTCATGGCCTCGATATCGATGGGGGTGAATGATACGCTCTCGCTCGTGTTGTAGTAGAAGAAGCTGTCCGGGTAGGTGTAGGTCTCTCCCGGAAACCCAAGATAGTAGAGCATGGCCCGCTGCAGGTAGTGCTGCCGCTTTGCTCCCTCGAGGTCGGCGTTGATGTATATCCTCGTGGTCATCACCGTCTCCCCGCTCGGGTACTCGATGACGGGCTTGTAGATAAGGGAGAGGACGGTCCCGGTCGCCGGGTCAATCTCGCGGCACCCGATGAAGGTCTTCTCGAGCGAATCCAGGGATTTCCCGGGGAAGAAGATGATAGGAGCCCCCTTGTCGCTGAGCGGATCCTCGGTGAAGGTCTCTGTGGCGGTCACCAGGTTGTACTGTCGGGCAAACTGTTCTACGATAGCCCGATCCTCCGCCGTAGTCGCGCCTTCCAGGGAGAAGAAGAGGTGGTTCTCGGCCGACGGGTTGATCTTGGTGATCCAGGTATTGTCGCAGCCGAACGCAATATCGATGAAGAGCTGACCTACCTGGTCCCGGGTGAAGACGGCGGGTGGAGCCGGGGTGGGGGGGAGAGGCGTCGGTATCGGGGTTGTTGCCGGCGGGGTTGCTGTCGGCGTCGCCGTTGCAGGAGGGGAAGGCTGAACGGGAGAGACGCACCCGGCGACGAGGAGGAACAGGACACCGGCTGTTATGAAAAAAACCGGCAGTTTCAGCTTCATGAAAAGAGGGTATGAACGCTGTGGTTTAATACGTTCCTTGAGCTGCCCGGTATCCTGGGCCTGTATCATGCGTTGGAATATATTTTTCATTGAATCCTTCCGGCGGGAATAAATAATTGCGGCGACGGATCTGTACACAGGAAGAGTTATCGCTATGTCGTCATCGGGCCTGACGGAGAGCATGCTGGGGCAGTACCTGGCCCTTTTTGCCGGTACAGAGGTCTTCATCTATGTCTTCATGGAGATCGTCTCAAAGATCGAGACTATCCAGAGAGTGATCTTTAAAAAGGCAGTACTCCTCGATTATGCTGTCTTCGTGATCCTCTTCGGCCTCTTCTCTGTCTTCGGGACCCTTGTCGGGATCCCGGACAGTTACGGGTCCATCAGCAATATACGGGACCTTGCTCCCATCGTGGCCGGCCTTGTGGCTGGTCCCTACGTGGGTCTGGCGGTGGGCCTTATCGGCGGTCTCCACCGCCTCACCCTCGGCGGGATAACCTGCCTGGCCTGTTCGCTGTCAACAATCATGGCCGGTCTCCTCGCCGGCCTTGTGTACCATTTCAGGAAGGGAAAACTGCTGGGACCGGTCTGGGCCATGCTCTTTGCTGCCGGCATCGAGCTCCTGCATGGCGCTGTCGCACTCGCCATGTCCCGCCCTTACGATGAAGCGCTCGAAGTGGTGGTCGATGTTATCCCTGAGATGATTGTGGCGGTCTCG
>JAJRBS010000110.1 GCA_028679325.1 Methanoregulaceae archaeon
CACGGGTGGCGATCTCGAGTGCCTTTCCTGTTCCCTGCGATGTTATCAGGAGCTCGACATTGTACTGCTTCTCAAACATAGGCTTGAGATAATCGAGGAGACCGGTGTCGTACAGGCTGGTTGTTGTTGCCAGAAGGAGCTTTTCCTTCGCTGCGGGTGCAGTGGCCGTAGGAGTCGCCGTGGCATTTGGCAGAGGTGTCGGTGTCGTGCAGCCCGCAAGCACGATTGCGGAAAGCAGGACACTGATCACCACCAGCGTTAAAAAGAGGTTCTCGCGTTTCATACACCCCCAAGATCGACGCGAATCTTTTTAACATTTTTCATTATCTTCCGGATTTTGTTAAACCAATTGATTATAACAAGTGGTCACAAGGGGAAGAGTTCACCGGATCACCGTCCCCTCGGTTGGTGAGACTGTCATCCTGAGCCGTTCAGGGGACATCGATAGCGTGATCACGGTCACATTCGGTTCCGAGAGGGTGCCGATTCTTGAGATTGCCAATTTTCCCGGAGAATGTGAAGGGAGGATCAGAACTCCACAACCATGACCGCTGCCTCTTCCTCCTTCAGTTCACCCTTTATGGTCCGGGCATCGAAACGATAGTTCTCCCAGGGGTTGAAGTCATCGTAGAGTTCGCATTTGTCAAGCACATCCACAAACTCTTTTAAGAAGATGCGGGGGATGACATCGACTCTTCCCCCGAATTTACCGGTCAGCTTCTCAATCATGGCCTTGATGAACCGGTGGGAGACCCGGCTCCGGTCCACCTCTGTATATGCGCGGCCGTAGATCTCGATGACCTTCTCTGCAACCTTTTCGAGCTTCCTCTCATCGAACTTCGAGAGGATGATCTGCGGTTGCCGTGGGTTTTTGTAATTACCTCCCTCGATGACACTGATCCGGTCTGCCAGCGGCAGGAGAGATCGGACCCCCCGGGGGCTCTCAAAGAAAGCGGGTGTACCGGTGAACATGAAGTAGCAGTTCGGGAGTTCTCCGCGGTCCAGCATATCGATCATGAGCCTGAGCGTGTTATAGCTCTTCTCCCTCTGGTTCCGGGGGAGGACTTGGACTGTCTCGAGCTCATCGACGGCCACGGCCAGCCCGGAGTACCCGGCATTCACGATGATCCTGACAAGGCTCTTTAAGAAGATGAGAGCCACGGATTCGTCAACATCCCCCCGTATACCTGCCTTCTGCTTGAGTTCTCTCCCGATGTTCGGCTCGGCGCAGATCCAGCCGATGGCAGACTGGGCTGTCTGGAAATCACCTGCATTATTAGCACGGTAGTATGTCCGGAGAACGGCAGCAAGGGAAGAGTTCATCTCGCTGATGCCGGCGAGCGCCGTCTCTATCTCCTTGAGGGTCGCCTTCTCCAGGCTCTCCTCCGGAATAGGCTGGTCGCTTACACGGAGCAGCCGTTCCTCGATGGAGAAGAGCCAGGTATCGATGACCGCTTTGACAGCATGCTCGTCCTCCCGGGTCCGGAGGCTTGCACAGATCTGCTGGTACACGCCCTTCTGTTTATGGAGGGGACTGGACGGGGAAATGATCACGTGGGCTGTTGCAAATCCCTTGTCCCGGGCCATCTCGAGTGCCCGGGCCACGAGGAAGGTCTTCCCGCTTCCGTAATCCCCCCTGATAAACTTGACATCTCCCCCACCTCTGGTCACGTAGTCGAGCTGACTGCCGACAACCCCTTCCTCGGTCTCGAGACCGACAGCGATCCGCTCAAGGCCCCCCGCCGGGACTGTTCCCCTGCGGAGGGCATTGATGATATTGACGCTCTCCAGGTGGCTCTTTTCACGCGGTTCAGCCGCCGATGTAGGCATATATCTCCCCTCCTTCTCCCGTTCCTCTCTTCTCGATGATAACCAATCCCTTTTCTGCAGCCTTCAGGATAATACGGTTCACAACTCCTGCCACCCGCCGTGTGTTGAGCAGACGACGAAGATCCATCTCTGACGCCTCGCCGTGTTCGAATAAAAATTCGATGATGGTCTTCTCCTGCGGGTCGCAGCCGGCGAGGAACTGGTCGAGTATCTCCCGGCACTCTTTTGGGATGACAATTTCTCCCCGGCTCTCCATGACCGGGAGGTCGCAGACGGCCTCATTCTTGCAGGAATTGAGGAGATCCAGGAAGTCTGCAGCCCCGATATGCCGTGAGTCGGCGGGAACGATATCAAACCCCCGGAGGCAGAATTCTTTGCACTGCTGGTAGTTGCGTTCCTTCAATGCCCCGCTGGCAAACACCAGATAGGCAACCGAAAGGTACTCAAGACCGGTGGAACCGAGAACAGTGATCCTTGCCTCGAGGGAGAGGACGAGATGTTCAAGAAGCCGTCTCTGCCGGTAAAGTTTCCACTGGTCGTCGAGGATCAGGCCCGCTACCTCAACGAGATCACGAACTTTTCTGATGTTTGCAAGCACGTGAAGGAGGATTTTTTCGCACTCGCGGAGATCACCGGTCCTTGCCAGGAACCGGGCATATTCCAGGCCACCGCCAAGAAAATCACTCCGGAAAGAGCGATAATAGGAGGCTTTTGCCTCTGCCGTGTCTCCTATGCTCTCGTACAGCCGTCCGGTCTCCACAAGACAGGTGAGGGTCGGATTTCCTTCAACCAGCGACAGGAACCGCGGGAGGGCAGAGGTGATCGGGTAATAGGTGCGAAGAAACTCACGGTATGACGCAAGTAGTCCGGAGAGAAATGCAGGATCCTCGAGATTCTCCAGGGCTTCCCTGGCCAGGTGTTCAAAACACCCGAGTGCCCGGTCTCTCTCCCCTGCAGCGGCATTCAGCCTGCAGATGAGGAGCCTGAAATGCCGGTCCGGGACGGCGATACTGGAATCGATTACCTCGCGGCAGATGCCGAGTGCCTGTGCGGTGTGACCGAGATCAAACAGCAGCACCGCATAGTCGTACGCAATGCCGGCATCTTTCTGCTCTCTCCATGACTCGCCGTATTCAGGGATTGCTGATGCAGGCTCTTTCAGGGCGAGGGCATGGAGCCTGACCCGGGCAAAGGTCACATCTCCGGTTCGCCGGTATGCGATCGAAGCCTCCCGCGAAGCCTCCGGGAAGAGCCCTGCACCCATCAGGGCATCGAGGTAATCATGGTCCCCATCCCTTTTCCTGATATCCTTCCCGAAGAGAGACAGCGCCTCCCGGGCCGATCCTGAAACGGTGAGTGCCCGGGCAAGTTCGCGGTAATCATCCTCTTTTCCGGTGGAGATCGCAATTCTCCGGAGCACGGGAATTGCCATGCGGTGCTCTCCCCGTGATACCAGGAATGCGGCATAGCTTCGCAGGGCCTCCTGGTTACCTGGGTCCAGGACTACGGCTCGGGTATACTCGGCTACAGCAGCATCCTCATCCCTCTTTTCGAGTATCTTCCCGAGGAAACTATGGAGCTGCGAGGTATCCGGCATCTGCAGGATAAGGTCCCGTGCACAGGCCTCGGCTTCTTCGTACCTGCCCAGGTTATAGAGGTTCCTGGCCACGAGAATGGACATCTGGGAGTCGGGACCATCTGCTCCGGCAGCCTGGCAGATGGCAAGCGAATCAGCAAACTTCCCCTGCTGGTAGAGCTGGAAGGCCTCCCTTCGTTGCTGTTCACGTTTTTCTGTCGTCATTCCAGGGAGCCTCCATGAATTCTGAGGGCAAGCAGGCCTGAGAGCATCCTGATGGCGTCCCCGGCCTTAACCCGCGAATCCCCCGTATTCTGCCATGTAATCGGGCATTCGAGGACTTTATATCCTTTTTTCGAGAGCCGCCAGAGAAGTTCCACATCGAACTCAAAACCCGTCGATGTCATATCCGCGAGTACAGCATCGACGGCTGATTTTTTAAATACCTTTGCCCCGCACTGTGTATCTGTGAACCGCAGACCGAAGAGGAGGCGGATGACGAGATTGAAGACCCGGCTCTCGATTCGCCGGGATAAACCCTGTCGCTCCGGTATAACTGAGCCCGGCAGCCACCGCGATCCGATAACGGCGTCCGCACCGTCAAGAGCCTGCATCAGCCCGTGCACCT
>JAJRBS010000012.1 GCA_028679325.1 Methanoregulaceae archaeon
GCATTTTACCGCTGCCATATGCCCTCCTGAGAATGGTGCTGACGGAATGATAAGGTTTATTCAGATTATGACCGTGCCTCACGGTTCACGATAACGAGGCTTGCGATGATCCCGAGCAGGATATTGAAGTAGAACAGGAGAGCCCGCCACAGGACAACCAGGATACCGAGTATCGAGGAGTTGACAAAGAGCCCGTAGAGAGAGGTGAAGGAGATCTCGGCGATGCCGGAGGCACCCGGCGTGAGGGGAATGAACATGATCAGGCCGATGATCAGCTGGGCGATGATCGATTCTACAAAGATAGGAGGCTGGGACAGCCCGAGCAGCAGGAAGGAGACCACCGCGAATTCAAGGAGCCAGAAAAGGATGGTAAACACCGTTCCCGACACCAGCCCCAGCTTCCCGTGGCTCGCGAAGTCCCCAAGCCCCTGGTGAAAATTGTCAACCTCCCGGTCCACGGTCGAAGTGAACTTCTCGAGCTTTCTCGATTCCCATTTCCGTGTGAAGATCCCCGAGACCCTGTGGATGAACCTCTTCAGGAAATCAGGGTTCCTGACAGAATATATGAAGAAGATGACAATTGCGGTGATCACCACCCAGAAGACGTACATGAGGGAGCTGTAGACTGAACCCAGCTGCTGCCATTCGCTCCCCAGGAAAAGGAAGCAGAATGCGGCCCCGATACCGAGGACCAGCAGGTCAAGGATCCGCTCCATGATGACCACGGCCGTTGCATCTCCGAGAGTGACCCCGACCTTGTAGAGCTCATGGATCCTCACCGGTTCACCGCCGGCATTCGAAGGGGTGATAGAGGCGAGCAGCATATTGGCGCAGACGAGGTTGAACGAGTGGAAGAAGCCCACCCGGTATCCAAGAGATCTGCACATGAACTGGATCCGGAACGCCCACATGCAGAGGGCGGCGAGGTGGACCGACAATGCCAGGACAAGGAAGAATACGTTCAGTTCACGGAGGTAGCGGAAGGTCGCCGCATCGACGGTGAAATAGAGGACTATGACCAGGACTGCAAGGGAGAACCCAAATGATATCCAGAGCCATTTCTTCTGATGGGGTTCCATTTCCTCTGTCCGTTACTCCTTACCGGGGATTCATTATAGATTTCCATGCAAAGTATAAACACTTTCAGAAGAGGCCGGAGACGTTTCAGATAGTGAAGAGCTCCCGGCTTCCCGAGATCCTGAAGAGACCTGTGCGCACCCCGGCATCGAGCCAGCCCGAACCGTAACTGTAGGAGGCAAGGGCTTCGGGGGCGTCCCCGTTCTGCTGGCACTGGTGCCCGTGGTCATGAAAGACCCGGGCAACGAGGAGGAACCTCTCCGCAGAACCGTGAAGGCACGAACCCTCTTCGGAGGCGGGTCTCAAATGGTTCATGGCTGTACCGAGATGACGGTCATACTTCCGGGTCTTCTCTGCAAACCTGATATCCTCCTCTCCTGCGTGCCCCGGTTCCCCGCTGGTGAGGGGAAATCCCGTTCGAGGCGTGCTGATCAGGCCGAGAGAGGTGGCAGCATCAGACCACCCGAGGGCATAGGCAAAGCTCGCCAGGGCATTGGGAATATCTCCTCTTTCCCGGAAAGTGTCCCCGTCCCGGAGATAGGCATCCATCATGCCCAGGACCTCCTTCGCACAACCGGAGAAGGCAGTCCGGCCAGCCGGAAGCACGTCTGCCCCACCGAACCGTGCCTCAAGCTCGGCCTTCAGCTCCAGTGTGTTCATAGGCCGGCGAACATCTCCAGGTATTCCCTCTCCATGACGTGGAGGGAAGCCGGTACGATCAGGATATGGAGGGGAGGACCGAAATCTGCGGTGCTGAGTTTCCCGGCGTCCCCGGCAATCACAGTCGGGCAACCGGATCCGGCCCGGGCGATGCCAACAAGGAGGGGGAAGGATATCCCTCTCTTTTTGGCCAGGTCACCGAGGATCTCCAGGGCCTCGGGGATTGTCATGCACTGGTCACCGGAGATGTCCAGGTACACCAGCGTGTGCAGGTCGCGGGAAAGGTTGCCGGCTATCACATCGATAGAAGTCTCCGGGGCCCAGCTCCCGTGCCGGAACGGGAGGGAACAGGACTTGCCGAAGCGGTAATTCTGGAGGCCGGAAAGGCCACAGACTGCCGTGGAGATGGACGATCCATGGATGATGACGGTCTCGATATTCCTCCGGCAGGCCCTCATGCGGAGGTCGGTGTGGGTGGTGGACACCATGGGATCGCCCCCCGTCAGGAGAACGACCCGCGACTCTTCAGCAAGGGCCAGGATCTCATCGGGGTCTACCTCGATCATCTCCCGGGTCACGGTGCGAACCCCTCTCCCGTACCAGGCCTCGAGATCGCTGGCATCCGCTCCACCGAGAACCGATGTGTAGGACTCCAGGAAGACGAAATCGGCTTCCCTGACCAGTTCAAGCCCCCTGACTGAAATATCCTTCCTGTCATAGAGTCCCAGACCGACAAAGGCGAGCATACAGGCTCCTCTCCTTCTTGGTGTACTTGCGGGGCGAAAATAGCTTCCTGACTTACAGGGCATGGCAGAGGAAAAGGAAGCCGGGGGCTGGTCAGAGTGAGAACAGGATGTTCAAGAGTGCCCCAACGGCGATCCCCATGCCAAGGGTATAGGCGGCAACGGCGAGAGCCATACCTGTCCCGATCTCCCGACGGAGAATCGCAAGAGTGGCTATGCAGGGGATGAAAAGCACCCCGACGACGGCGAAGATATAGATCTGGGCCATGGTCATGAACGAACCGATATCGGCTGTTCCTCCAAGGATGACCAGGCTCTCAAGGGCCAGCTCCTTCCGGAGAATCCCGAAGAAAAGGGCCGTGGTCGCTTCGGGGGGGAGGCCGAGGACCGCTTCGGAGAAGGGAGCTATCCAGGCCGTGAAGAGGGCGATGGCGCCCGAGTACTGGAAAAGGCCGAGCACGATGCTGGTCACGATGATGAGGGGCATGGCCACCACCAGGAACTCCTTTATCCGGAGCCACGACTTGGCAAGGATGTTGCCGGCCTGCGGGCGGCGGAGCGGGCTCATCTCGAGGATCATGCCGTACTGCTCACCGGGTGTCACCCGTGAAAGGAGGAGGCCGGTGGCGATGATGATGACGAAGAGGAGGAGGTAGATGGACAGGGCTGCCGCTATACCGACAAACACCGCCACCAGCCCGGCAATGATGACTGTCCGGGCCGAGCAGGGGACCAGGGTGACCAGGAACGACCCGATGATCCTCTCCCTCCGGGTCCGGAGGAGACGGATGCTCATGATGGCAGGAACACTGCACCCGAAACCGAGGACAAGAGGGATGATCCCCTGCCCGTGCATCCCGAACCTGTGCAGGGACCTGTCGGCAAGGAACGCCGCCCGCGTGAGGTAGCCTGAGTCTTCCAGGATGGCGATGAAGAGGTAAAAGGTGAAAATGAACGGAAACGCGATTCCCAGCCCTGCCTGTACGCCGAGGATGATCGACACCCCGATCTGCTCTGCCAGAGGCGGGAACCCAGCGGTAACGAAAGGTACGAGGACATAGGTCGTGATAAGGTAGACGATCGCTTCCTCGAGCACTGTACCGATGAAGAAGACGGCCACCAGGATGGAGACAAGGACCGCGATCAGGATCGGGATTCCCGGGATGCGTGTGGTCAGGAGACGGTCGATGTCCGATCCGCCGGCCGGAGGCCTGAATCCGGTGACCTCGCTCGAGATACGCTCGGCGCAGTGATGCCGGTTCCCGGCAATGATCTGGGAGACGGACATGTGGTGGATCCTCTCGAGCTCCACGGCAAGACTGGCGGCTGTCTCCCTCACATCCGGGTTGTCGGCGTGGCCGAGGAGCGCCGTCAGGGCCTCTGGCCTGCTGAGCCCATACTCGGCGGCCAGGTTCTTTTCAGCCGCCTCGATATGGTGGTCATAGAAGACCTCGATGGTTGGAATACGTGCCGAGCTCAGAGCCGCAGGGATGATGGTGTTGGTGTTCTTCCCCTGGATGGCAGCGGTGGGGATAACATCGACCCCGAGTACCGAGGCCAGCTTCCCGGTATCGATAGCGATCCCTTCCTTCTCGGCCTCGTCGGTCATGTTCAGGATCAGGAGCATCGGGCGGTGGAATTCTGCCGCCTGGAGGAAGAGGTACAAATTCCTCTCCAGGTGCACGGCATCAAGGATCGCAACCAGGACATCGGCTTCCCCCCGGGTCACGAACGACCGGACGATCTTCTCTTCTTCCGAGTCGCCATCGAGCGAATAGGTGCCCGGCAGATCGATGATCTCGAGTTTCGTCTTTCCAAAACAGGTGGTCCCGCGCTGGAGGTTGACAGTGCTTCCTGGGTAATTGCTGACCTCTACCCCGAGGCCGGTCAGCTGGTGGAATATCAGCGATTTCCCAACGTTCGGGTTCCCGAGAAGCCCGATCTTCATTCAGCGTTCTCCACGATGATGGAGGCGGCGATCTCCCGGGATAAGGCAATATCGCAGTCCTTCACCTTCACCACCACGCCGTTTCCCTCGATCCTTCTCACGACGCGAATGGACTCGCCCCGGATGATGCCGAGGTCGTGGAGGCGGGTGACCGGTGCCTGGCAGCGGATGCAGGAGACCACCATTTCAGCGTCCAGGGCAGATTCCATCAGGGTCAGGGAAGGTGAGGCTTCTCTCTCCCCACTCTCACTTGAACCCCCGGCAGCCGAACCCCCGAGGAGCCTGCCGAGCCGGGTGATCGCGGCATCGGAGACGTTATGCTCGAGAGTACAGGCCTCTGCCGAAGCCGTCTCCGGTGACATCCCCAGGACATCGGAGAAGAAACGCTCGAGGACACGGTGCTTTCTCATGATCCTGGCGCCTTCCTCAAGACCGCCAGGTGTCAGGACGATGCCATCGCCCCCGGAGACGATGTACCCGTCCCGCTCCAGTCCGGGGACGATCTCATCGAGATCATCCGCGGGTCTGCCGAGAAGAAGGGCAAGCTCCGGGATACGGGTATGGTCCCTTCCGGAACACCGGAGCCTGTACAGCTCTTCGAGGAGATCTTCCCGGAGCGGGGACTGCATGGTATAAAATCTTCCTGTCCTCACATATGGATTTGTATCTTCCCTGCTCCCACCGGGCCCGTCCGGACACGAGATGGTTCTCTGCCCGGTGACAATGCATATCTCGTAGCGGTAAAGATAGAATAGGAAACAGGGGAGGCTTTCCGAAAGGATGGACATCACGAACAGGTTTATCGCGGAAAAGCTGAACCTGATGGGCCAGCTCCTCGAGATCCGCGGCGAGAACGTCTTCAAGATCCGGGCGTTCTACCGTGCCGCAGACGTCATCGACCGGATGGGCTCCCCTGTCGAAGGCCTGGACGAGACCGCCCTCTCCTCGATCAGCGGCATTGGAAAGGCCATCGCCGCTAAGATCCGCGAGATCGTAGAAACCGGAACCTTCGAAGAACTCGAAGAGGTCAGGTCAGGGATCCCTGAACCCCTCATAGAACTCTTGAGCCTCGAAGGGGTAGGCCCGAAGACAGTCAGCACACTCTGGAAGAAGCTCAATATCCAGAGCATCGACGACCTCGAACGGGAGGCACGAAACCACCGGATACGGGCTCTCAAGGGTTTTGGTGAGAAGAAAGAGGAGGGATTTCTCAAAGCCATCGCCATCCACCGGGAACAGTCAACCGGAAGGATGACCCGGGCCGAGGCAGACAGGGTGGTGGGAAGGGTGACGCCAGCCCTGCATCCCGGCACCTTCGCGGTTGCAGGGAGTTACCGCCGGGGAAAGAGCTCGGTTGGGGATATCGACATCGTTTTATCTGAGTCCGCGTCATCAGTAAACCCGGACCTTCGCAGGGTCGCCGACGAGATCATAGATGTCGGCGAGAAGAAGACCTCGCTGAAGGTCCTCGGCCGCAGGGTCGATGTCCGGTTCTCCCGGCCCGGACAGTTCGGCTCTATGCTCCTCTACCTCACCGGATCGAAGTCCTTCAACATCAAGCTCCGGGAGATCGCTATCGGCAAGGGATACAAGCTGAACGAATACGGCATCGAGGACCGGAGCAGGGGAGGCCTCCGGGAGTTTGCAATTGAGGAGGAACTCTTCTCCTTCCTCGGGATGGACTACATTGTCCCCGAACTCCGCGAAGACTGGGGAGAGGTGGAGAGGGCTGTCGCCCATACCCTCCCGGAGCTCGTCACCGGCAGGGAGATCCGGGGCGACCTCCATGTCCACAGCAGCTGGACCGATGGAAAACTCTCTCTCCCTGAGCTGGCACAGGCCGGGGATGAGAAGGGATACGAGTACCTGCTCTGCTCGGATCACTCAGCCACGCTCGGGATCTCCCATGGCCTTGATGAGAAATCATTGAAACGCCAGGCCCATGAGGTGGAACTGGTGAACCGGGCCTCCTCCTGCCAGATCATTCATGGCATCGAGGTCGATATCATGGCTGATGGCTCTCTCGGGCTGGAATCACGGGCTCTCGCCGAACTGGACCTGGTCATCGCCTCGGTCCATTCCGGTTTTACCCAGGACAGGGATGTCATGACCCGGAGGCTGATCTCTGCCATCGAGAATGAGAATGTCGACATTATCGGGCACCCGACCGGGAGGATCATGGGAAGGAGGCAGCCCGTCGCCATCGATATGGACAGGGTCATCGACCGGGCCAGGGAGACCGGTACAGCCCTCGAATGCAATGCCTCTCCGCATCGCCTCGACCTGGACGACCTCCATATCAGGGAGGCATGCCTGAAAGGGGTCAGGATCGCCATCGGCACCGATGCCCATGACCCGTCCGAATTCGGGAATATCGGTTACGGGCTGCTTATCTGCCGGAGGGGCTGGGCCGGACCCGGGGATGTCCTCAACACCCTGCACAGGAACGAACTCCTGGAGTGGGCGTCATGATCTACCGGGCGTATGAATGGGCGCTGCTCCGGCGGATAACCCTCCTGCCCGGGCATATCTGTTTCATGATACCGGAAGAGGATCTCCTCGCGGCTCCGGAAAAGATCTCTGAAGTCTCGCGCTGGTGCACGGAGATTAACAGTTACAGTGAACACCGCATCTCCTTTCGCGGGGAGGAGGGAGCGGATACGAAACAGGGCATCCGCACCATAACTTTCCATATCAGTGCCGAGGATCCCCGGAGGGTTGACCCGGTCCTGCCGGAGATCAGGGCCATCGCCGAGTTCGCCCGGCTGACACTCCATATCGGTGAGACCCCTGAGGTCCGGGGAAAGGGGATGGACGTGGTAGTGGTGGTGGGCAAGAGCGGGAGAGACGAGATCGTCTCCTGCATCCGGAGAATGGCCGCCGACCATCTTGATCCCGGGATTGTTGACGAACAAACCTTCGAGCGGTACCTGACCTTCCCCGGTACACCGGACATGATCCTCAAGACAGGGGGCTATCACCTCACAGATTTTCTTATCTGGCAGTCTGTCTATTCAGAGCTCTTCTTCTCTGATGTCAACTGGAGATACTTCCGAAAGACTGACTTCCTCCGTGCCTTGCGGGACTACCAGGCGCGGAAGAGAAGGTTCGGGAGATAAGCCCGGCTGCTTTCAGCCGGGAAGGCCTGATGCTCCGATCCTCTGGGAGTAAACCCTGATAGCCCGCAGGAGGTCGATCTTCCTGAAGACCGGCCAGTAGGGGGCGCAGAAGTAGACGGCCGATTCATGGCCGTTCGCAAGCCAGGGGAGGAAGTTTGAAGTCCGGTTCTCATTTCCGGTCCTGATAACCAGGTCAACCGGGGGGAGGTTGTGTTCTTCGCAGATATGCTGCTCGACAAGGGAGCGGTCGATCCGGTCGGGAGAGCAGCTCCCGTCCTGCACCCGGGAAAGGATCGATCGCGTCGCGGCGACGATCTCGTTTCTCCCGCCATAAGCAATGGCAAAATTAAGGAAATAGGACTGATAGGAAGAGGTCGCCTCCTCGGCCCGTTCGATGACCTCCCGCAGGTCGCCGGGCAGGAGGGAACGGTCCCCGACCATCCTGATGCGGATCTGATGGCGGTGGATTCGTTCATCGGTGACCGCCCGGGTAAATCTCTCCTTGAAGAGCTGGAAGAGCTCCCGGACCTCCGCAGAGTCCCGTGCGAAATTTTCTGTCGAGAATGAGTAGAGGGTGACATAGGTGACCCCGAGTTCCCGGATCCATTCCAGCATCTCCTCTGTCCTGTCGGCCCCCGCACGGTGGCCGGCATCGCGCCTGATGCCCCGCAGGCTGGCAAACCTCCGGTTGCCGTCCTGGATGATGGCGATGTGGCGGGGCATATGATCTATCTGCTGCAGGAGGGCCTGTTCATACAGGGGTTCAAGTACCCGCCGTATCATGGCAGAGGTGTCACCTCAACCACGATGCCCCGGTCAGGGTAACGCTCGATGATGGACCTCTCCCCGCCGACCGCCTGTCCCTGCTCAAAGAGGACCCAGGAGGCGGTCTCGATCCCACCGTCCCTGACCTCGTACATCTTCTCTCCGAGAGCCCTGACACCAGGGGGAACCTTCACCGTGCCTTCGATGCGG
>JAJRBS010000036.1 GCA_028679325.1 Methanoregulaceae archaeon
TCCTCCGGACAGGTATTCGTGAGAGCGATTGATCGTAAGAGAGGTCATCGATGGTGCTCACCGCTTCGATCGCTTTAATAGCAACCTCCCTCCAACGGATGTGAAGGTGATTCCCGCAATGACGGACAAAGGGGTGAAGAAGCAGGATCCGGCCACGGGGCCGCTGGATGATCCCTCCCTGTACATCAACCGGGAGCTCAGCTGGCTCTCTTTTACCCGCAGGATCCTTGGCGAAGCGGAAGGACACGCCCATCCCCTGCTGGAGAGGGTCAAGTTCCTGGCCCTCTGCGGGAGCAACCTGGATGAGTTCTTCATGATCCGGGTCTCCGGTCTTCGCAGGCAGCAGAAGGGCGGGGTCCTGGAAGTGCCCCCGGACGGTATGACGCCAGACGAGCAGCTGGCCCGGGTCAGGTTGGAGGTACTGACGATCCTCTCGGCACTGTCCTGCTGCTGGCGGGAGAGCATTCTTCCCGAGCTGGAACGGGAAGGCGTCCGGCTCCGGAGTTTCCGGGACCTCCCGGGAGAAGACCAGAGGCAGCTCCGGGAGCACTTCGAGAAGGAGATCGCACCGGTCCTGACCCCGCTGGCCTTCGATGCCTCCCATCCTTTCCCGTTCATCTCCAACCTGTCCCTGAACCTTGCGGTGACCCTGAGAGACCCTGCCCGGGGGGAGCTTCTTGCCCGTGTCAAGGTGCCGACCACCCTCTTCTCCCGTTTCATCCCTGTCCCACCCGGTGGCCGGGAGAAAGAGAGATCAACGACCTTTGTCCTTCTCGAAGACCTTGTCGCCTCATGTCTCGACCTCCTCTTTCCGGGCATGACCATCCTGTCGGCCTTCCCCTTCCGGGTGACCAGGGATGCAGACATCGAGATACGGGAAGACGAGGCCTCCGACCTCCTGACTGCTGTCGAGGAGGGCATGGAAGCCCGGAGGACCGGTTTCCCGGTCCGCCTGGAGATCGATCGATCCGCCCCGCGAAAGGCTTGCAGGGCCCTCGCCAATAAACTCGACCTCCCCCTCTCCCAGGTCTACCTGCTCGACAGCCCCCTCGGATACGTGGATTTCATGGAGCTTACGCGGGTACCGAGGCCCGACCTGAAGGATACCCCTTTCCTCCCCTCTATCCCTCCTGCCTTCCTCCAGGAAAAGGACATCTTCGGAGTTATCCGGTCGCGGGATATCCTCCTCTTCCACCCCTACGAGAGTTTCCTGCCGGTCGTCTCCTTTCTCCGGCAGGCCGCTCTTGACCCGGATGTCCTGGCCATCAAGATGACCCTCTACCGCATTGACGCCAATTCCCCCCTTGTGGAGGCCCTGATCGAGGCCCGTCAGAACGGGAAGCAGGTCGCGGCCGTGGTCGAACTGAAGGCCCGGTTCGATGAAAAAAGGAACATTCTCTGGGCAAGAGCGCTCGAACGGGCAGGGGTACATGTCGTGTACGGGATGTCGGGGCTGAAAGTGCACGGCAAGATGTGCATGGTTGTGCGGAGAGAGGGCGATCACATCGTCCGCTACGTCCACCTCGGGACCGGCAACTACAATGCCACTACGGCGCGGGCCTATGCGGACCTCGGCCTTCTCACCACCGATCCGGAGATCGGCGCCGATGTCGCCGATCTCTTCAACATGCTGACCGGGTATTCGAAGAAGGCGAGCTTCCGGAAACTCCTGGTCGCACCGCTGACACTCCGGAAAGAGCTGATGGCCCGGATCGAGCGGGAGGAACGGCGCCAGAAGGAACATGGCGACGGGTACCTGGCCTTCAAGGTGAACGGAATCGAGGACAAGGGGGCGATCAAGGCCCTCTACCATGCATCCCGGGAGAGAGTGGTCGAAAGACTGGACGTCCGCGGGATCTGCTGCCTCCGGCCGGGGGTCATTGGGGTCAGCGACACCATCAGGGTCACCTCCATCGTGGACCGGTTCCTTGAGCATGCCCGCATCTACCACTTCCACAACGGTGGCGACGATGAGGTTCTCCTGGGCAGCGCTGATCTCCGGCCCCGCAACCTTGACCGGAGGATCGAGATCCTCTTCCCGATAAGCGATCCCGGCATGAAGAAGGCGATCCTCGAGAATATTCTGGCCGTTCACCTGCGCGACAACACCAAGGCCAGGGAACTCGGGCCTGACGGCTGTTACCACCGCATCGCTCCCCGGGAGGGAGAAGAGGCCGTCCACTCCCAGCAGTGGTTCCTCGAGCACCGCGGGGACTGGCAGTCCTATGACGGGGAGTAGCGGGGAATTCCGGTGAATATGAAGATCCCTGTGCTGTCCTGCTCCCCTGGCAGAACCCGTTCCGGCCGTTCTTTTTTCGTCGGGTTGGGAGACCGGGCATGATCGAGCCTGTCGTGGCTTTCATCGATATCGGGACAAACTCCGTCCGTATCCTGGTGGTGCGACTGAACCCGGGATATTCCCACACTGTCCTTTCCCGCCAAAAGGAACTGGTCCGGCTTGGAGAGGGAGAATTCACCGGGCGGTGGTATCTCCGGAAACCTGCCATCGACCGGACTGTGCTTGTCTGTCGGCATTTCACGGAGCTCGCCCGTTCCTTTGGAGCGGAACAGATCCTGGCCGTCGCCACCTCTGCAACACGGGAGGCCAGGAACCGAAGGGTCCTACTCGACAGGCTGAAAGAGGAAGCAGGCCTTGATGTCTCGGTGGTCTCCGGAAAAGAAGAGGCCCGTCTCATCTACCTCGGTGTATCGAGCGGGATCCACCTGAAGGATAAACAGGCCATCTTCATCGATATCGGCGGGGGGAGTACGGAGATCGCGGTCGGGACCCAGAAGGAGTTCTCTCTTTTAGACAGCAGAAAGCTCGGGGCGTTGCGACTGAACTCTCTCTTCCCGGCCGATGCCGAAGGACGGATCAGTAAGAACACCTACGCCGCGATGAGGGGCTATATCGATGAGACCCTCCTCGGGACGGTGCAGGCGCTCCGGGGTTACCGGCTGGACTGCGCTGTCGGGAGCTCGGGCACTATCGAGAACCTGGCCGAGATCGCCTCTCGTGTGCTCCATCCGGGGGATGGTCCGGGGAAAGGCCGTGCCCTGGGACATGATGACCTGGAGGAGCTGATCGGCATCCTCCGCTCACGGAGCACCGAGGAGCGGAAGAAGATACCGGGGATGAACCCCGAGAGGGCGGACATCATCGTCGGAGGGGCGGCCATCCTTGAGTCCCTCATGGACTCTCTCTCTGTAAAAGAGATCATTGCCAGCGACCGGGGCCTCCGGGAAGGGCTGCTGATCGATTACCTGCAGAGGGAGAAGGGCTATTCCCCCAGCAAGGAGATGTCGATTCGGAAGATCAGCGTGCTTCGCCTCGCCCGTCTCTTCCGCGTAGACGAGTCCCATGCGAACACCACCACGCGCCTTGCCTTAAACCTCTTTGACAGCGGAGGAGAGGTCGGGCTCCACGGCCTGGACGAGAGGAAGAGAGAGCTCCTCGAGTATGCCGCCATCCTCCACGATACCGGGAGCTACCTTGCATTCGATAATCACGAGCTCCACTCGTCCTACATCATCAGGAACGGGGAGCTCCTCGGTTTCTCGGAGCAGGAGATCGCGGTCATGGCGTATATCGCCCGATACCACCGGAAGTACCTCTCTCCCAAGCAGGCAAAGGCCATCAAAGACCTTGATCCTGCCGCCACCGCCGAGGTCCGGGTCCTCGCAAACCTCCTCTGCCTGGCGAACAGCCTGGACCGGAGCCATACTGGTGTGATAAAAGAGGCCTGGTTCATCTCCCTCGGGAAGAAGCAGGCAAGGCTCGAACTGCATACCCTGGATGGCTGCGACCTTGAACTATGGGGGCTCTCCCTCCACAAGAAGGATTTCGAGAGAACATTTGGAAGGACCCTCCGGATCAGTGTCCATCATGCTTCAGCCGGCCGGTGAACGGATCGCTTTATGAGCAGGAAGGGATGATGAGGTGTGTCTATGAAGACCGGGTTTGGCTGGATCGAGGTGGGAGGCGTGCGGTATGATCACGACATTATCATACACACCGACGGGTCGGTGACGAAGAGGCGGAAGAAGGATTCGAAGGGACTGAGGGGCGATTACGGGCACACCCCGCTGTCCGAGCATGAGCTGGGTTTTCTCGCAAAGGAGAATCCCGATGTGGTGTACGTGGGCACCGGGCAGTACGGGAGCCTCCCCATTACCCCGGGTGCGGGGGACCTGCTGGCCTCCTATGCGCCGGT
>JAJRBS010000212.1 GCA_028679325.1 Methanoregulaceae archaeon
CATCTGCCCCAATCCATAAACTCGAATAAAATATCCCCGTCTTCAAGCGAAAGTAATTTTGCACCCTTTTCAATCTCGTTTAGTACAATTTTATAGCTATCTTTACAAATTGTTTCAATGGCTTTCAAAGCATTTTCACCGTCTGCAGGGACCAATTCGTGAAAAATACAGGAGACCTTACCCAGTTTTGACTCCAGATTTACTAATTGGGCTTCAACCTGTTCCCAGTATTTGCCGATAAGAAGATCAAGTTCAAGGTCATTATCGCCAACTGACAATATCAACGGTACAAAATAGAGTTTACGCCCTTTTTTAAACTCTTCGACAGCAGGCCGTTCAATCTTGCCCAACTCTTCTGTCATTATTCCTCGCCCTCTCACTTTTTAATTTTTATTATAATTAATATTAGACCAATTATTAGACTAGTTACCAGCAACCGACAATACGATCGGGGAAATTTTTAAATTCTACACTGATAATTTAATTATAGCCTGTTTGAGAGTTATCAACCATTTACCAGCATTTTAACCGCTGCGAATATAGTATAATCAAATTATTAATATATTAGGCGACTAAAAGTATGACTATTGCGATACTCTATCGCGAAGAGTTAAAAGAATACGACTTCGGAATTGGCCATCCTCTCCGCGGCGACCGCTTCGAGATTTTTCCCAATTTTCTAAAAGCTCATTTGAGAGAAAATGGTTATTACAGCTTTGTCTCCGCAGAATCTGCAGAAAACAACGACCTCCTCAAAATATGCTCTCAGGACTACATTAATTTCACTACTGATTTTTACCGAGCTGCTAACTTAGGGCTGGGCTATGATGACAGGTTTTACGAGTATCATTCTGCCGACAACATGCCTCAAAGCGGGTGCGGTAAAGTAGAAGAAGCTGCCCGGATAGTGATCGGACAGGCAAAATTAAGTGCCGATCTGATTATATCCGGTCAGTTCAAGAAGGCTATCTCTATCGGTGGTGGAACACATCATGCAAAGCGCAACTACGGAGAAGGATTTTGTCTCTATAACGATGTCGCATTTACCGCAAATTACCTGCTGGAAAAATACGGCATGGAACGAATTCTCATATTGGATACCGATGCCCATGCCGGCAACGGAACCAGCGATTACTTTTATAGTAACCGTAAAGTACTTTTTATCGATATCCATCAAGACCCCAGTACCCTTTATCCAGGTTCAGGTTTCGCCAGCGACATCGGAAACGGCGAGGGACGAGGTTTCACCATTAATATTCCTTTACCCAGGGGAGCCGGCAATGACTCCTACAGGCAGGTCTTCGAGGAAATCATAGAACCGATAACAAAGGAATTCCAGCCGCAGATTATTATACGTAACGGCGGCTCCGATCCTCACTTTGCCGACGGATTAACTGACCTCGGTTTAACCGTCTCTGGCTTCAAAATGATCGGAGAAAAAGTAAGGAAAATGGCAGAAATATGCAGTGGTAAAGAGATTGACCTTATCGCATCCGGTTATAATGCGCAGGTGCTACCATATGCCTGGCTATCTTTAATTTCTGGACTCGCTGACTTCCCAATACAAACGGAAGAGCCTGTCCCTGTACCAGATCAATTCCAGCAAGATAGCTTCTTAACGGTTAATCAAGAGGTGATCGCTGAAGTAAAAAGTCACGTTAAAAAATACTGGAAATGTCTCAGTTAAGGCTGATTAAGATTCGTAAGTTATCAGATATGTATAGTACAAGCTAGTAGGAGTTGATGGAGCAGGAACAATCTTAACATCCCGTATTTTGCATCCTTCACGCTGAATTTCTCCGAGGATAGCATTCATGAAAGAGTCACTCTCGGTTGAAATTTTCTTACCCAGATTAACCGGTCCATATGTAGCTGTCCTGATAAAAACTGTCATAAAATACACTCCAACTTACTTAAATTACTGAATTAAAACCATGACACAATCAGAAATCCTAACATAATCAAAACACAATTATCTTTAATAACGTTCCCGTTAACAAACCGAGTACCGACGGCTATTTTTAATGCCTGCCCTCCATTCAGGCGAGGGGAACTCCAGATATCAAATGTATGCGATTCCTGCAAGTCCAATTAGTACAAAAGTAGTACTGACGAAAGCCAAAACCATGATCATCGAAAAACATCATTATTGTGACATAAAGTCAGCTTCGGGACAAGGACAAATAAACCTGTCCTCGCCACGTAATACATATTCGGTTACTCGTACCAAATTAGTGCTATAAAACAATAAACGGTATAATATAGTTGTTAACCGATTAAAACTGGAAAGTCTGGCAGGTGAATTAGTGGGTAAACCCAATAATAACAGGAAAGTTTCCATAATCGTTCCGACGTACAACGAAAAGGATAATATCACCCCACTTGTAGAAAAATTACACCACAACCTTGATTCTATCAACTACGAAATACTTTTCGTAGACGATAATAGCAAGGACGGAACAGCGGAAACAATCAAGTCTTTAGCTGGAAAATATCCGGTAAAAGTCATGGTACGTAAAGATAAACGAGGTCTATCTTCGGCTGTAGTAGACGGAATCAAGGCCACTGATGGTGAGTTGGTAATTGTCATGGATGCTGACCTCCAGCATCCGCCGGAGGCTGTCCCGCAAGTTGTAGAAGCATTGAAATCCTACGAGCTCGCTGTTGGCTCCCGGTACGCAAAAGGGGGAAGCCCCGGCGAAGAGTGGAAACTATCAAGAAAAATCGTATCCGCCGTAGCGAACCTGTTGTCGTTACCGCTAGCTCCGAAGGTCAAAGACCGCATGAGCGGCTTCTTTGGTTTTCGGCGTACCGCTGTGAAACCCGATAAACTTAATGCAGTTGGTTGGAAAATAGGACTCGAAATAATGGCAAAAGGTAATTTTAAATCAATTACTGAAGTCCCTTATACCTTTGCCGTACGTGAAAGAGGTGCTTCGAAATTATCCCGAAAGATAATGTGGCAATATATTAAACAGCTGGCGATGCTTTATTTAAACCATTATCAGATTTCAAACTTTATGATTGTAGGCGGTATAGGTTATGTAATCAATATCGGAGTTTACAGTCTTCTTTTACAGGCACCGATTTTCCAGAGTGCAAGCTTCGTGTTAGGCGGGAAAAACTATTATCTATTTCCATTCGTAATATCTTCTTTGATCGCTATTATAAGTAACTATTTTCTGAACAAGATATGG
>JAJRBS010000100.1 GCA_028679325.1 Methanoregulaceae archaeon
TGTGCCGCCCTGTTGACGTGGTCGACCATGCAGGAGAACGGGAGGGAACTGCCTGGCTCTCGCCGATCCTCGGCGCAAAGAAGCAGGATCTTACCGCCCTGATCCGGCAGAACCTCTATGTCGTCGGGTACCGCGATCTCCATCGCCTTCTTTCCGGCTTCTCTCCTGCCGCACCGGTCAGGGAGTATCACCCTGCCTGAAGGGGGTTCCCTTCCCTGTCGGTCCGATGCCCTGCCCTTGGGGGATAGAGTCTATCCCCGGGGCATTCTGTATATGACAGGGTGTACCCTCCTTTGTTTTCGCAGATTGACATCCGGCCATCCCCTTCATGCGGGATTTCCCGGAAGAAAAGACGAAATGATCGTTTTACCTTGGCCCTAAGCCGGGATCTTTCCCCGCATATTCAAGGGAGACGAGCTTCCGGGCGAGGATCCTCTGATCGGTTATGTCTTCGATGATCCCGTTAATGTAGGAGATGTCGCCGCACTCATCGAAGGTAGCCAGGGCCGTGACCAGCACATGGGCAACAAGCCCGTCGGCCTTCTTCAACAGGAGCTCCCTGTTCCGCACGAACCCCTTCTCCCTCAGTTCATGGAGAAGCTCGTCCCTGCCATGGACATGGATAAAGAACTGGGCTACCGGGACCTCCTGGATCGATTCGAGCGAGTTATATCCGAGAATCCTGATAAGCGACGTGTTCCCCCAGATAAACCTCCCCGCGGGGTCACCAGTACTCCTGTACACGCCGACATTAATGGTGTCGACCAGGTCACGGTACCGGGACTCGAGCTCCTGTATCCTTTCATGGGCTTTCCTGGCTGTAATGTCCCTGACAATGGTGGATGTCCCGATGATCCCGTTGTTCTTATCAAAGATGGGGGATATGGTCACCGAGACATCTATCATCCGCCCGTCCTTTCTCTTCCGCTTTGTCTCAAAACCGGTGATGAACTCCCCCTTCGCTGTTCGTGACAGGAGCATGTTTTTCTCGTGCAGCAGGGACTCAGGCATGATCAGGGAGATGTCCTTCCCAATGGTCTCTCTCGCCGTATACCCATAGATCCCTTCTGCCCCCGGGTTCCAGGTCTGGATCCTCCCTGTCATGGTCATCCCGATGATCCCATCATGGGATGACCGAACTATCTCGGCAAGGAGATTTCGGACTTTTTCTGCCTCCTCGACCTCACTCACATCTTCGTAAACAACCAGCTGGGTCCCGTCCATCAAGGTGACCGGGCGGAAGATAACACTCTTGAAGGTTCCGTTCTTGCACCGGACAGTGAACTGACGCGGGCGGATCTCTCCGGGTCTCGACTTTGCAAGATCCTCCAGCCAGAGAGCACGGGCAACCTGCATATCGCGAGCTTCCGGGAATGCCTGTAAAAACCAGCGCCGCCCGTCCGGAAGGTCTTCGAGCGTATAGCCGAATACTTCAGTGAATTTCTGGTTGAGGAAGAGATATGCTCCCTTCTCGCTCAGAATGGCGATGGGAAGGGGAGCCGTTTCTGCAATCAGCCTGAACCGGTTCTCACTCCGGGACAGGGATTCATGGGAGATCTCCCGCTCAAGGGAAAGGGCACCGATCCTGATGACGGTTTCTACCAGAATCCTCTCAGGAATCCCGGACCCCCGCGGGACGGCAATTGCCACGGCTCCGACCAGCCGGTCTTCCGAGATCATCAATGTCCCATAGACCGATCGCTCGCCGATAGCTTTCCTGACTCTGGTCACGGTTTCATCCCCGATAAGCGAGTCAAGCTCCTGATTATCCAATATCCTGAGCTCTCCTTGCGTGAATTTCACGAGACTCCCGTCACCATTGATGAGCGAAGGAGGGATCGGGATCCTGAAGTCCTGCCCGTTAAAGAGACTCTCCCTCAATTCTTCCCCTCGTTCATTCAGCATAGACCGCAGGGTCAGGATCTGAGCATCCGAATCGAAGGAGAATGTCATCACAACCGCGGAAGGTACCAGGTCGTGGATCGCGGTGGATATATTTCTGAATATATCCGCGAATGATGAACTCTCCAGGAAGGCCTGTGACTTGTTGTACAGGAATTCCAGGCACTGCGTGTATCGTGCCATCTCCTTTTGTGCAGCCAGTTCCGATGTGATATCCCTGCCTATTCCCTGGAAGGCGGCCAGCCTGCCATCCTCCTCCCATATGGCATGGATGGTGAATGAGTAGTGACGGAGACCGTCACTGGTCTCGATCCGGGTCTTCAGGCTTGTCGAGGGCTCATCGCGTGTCAGGAGAGCAAGCCCGGACAGGAACCGCTGCCATTCACCTTCGGGAAGGAACGATCCGAAACTCCTGCCGAGAAAATCCTCCTGCCCTCTGAAAATCTCCCTGAACATGCGGTTGGTAAAGATGATGGTTCCGTCCGGGAGGGTACGGAATATCAGTTCCTTCTGCACCTCGACGATGGCCTTGTAATGAGCCTCCGAGAGGCGGAGGGCATCGCGATACCGCACCTGTTCCGAGATATCCTCGATGTACAGGATGCTTCCCCGTGTTGTGTCCTCGAAGATGGTGGGGACATGCTTGACCCTGAAATGGCGAATGGCCCGAGGGTCATCGGCAACAGGAATCCAGGCTGTCACCTGTTCGACACTATCAGCATCATAGTCAAGGTTCCGGAGTGGAGAGAGGAGAGGGTCAGTGAGGTCCTCTATCTTTTTCCCGATAAGCTCCTCGCTGCCTTTCCTGGTCATCCTGATCAGGGGTTCATTCACCTCGATGATCTCATGGTTTTCATCGAGTACCAGGATCATGTCCGATGAGAGATCGAGAATTCCGGAGACCGGGATCTTTGCCGTATAGGTATAGACCTTGCTTGTCCCGATGGACCGCATCTCTACCTGTCCGAGTCGTTGAAGATATTTCAGGTCCCGTGAGACGATATTCCTCCTTGTTCCCAACCGATCAGCAATATCGGAGATAGAGAGCCCCCGGGGATTGGCTTTCAGGAGGTCCCGGATCTCCGTGATGCGTTGATCAGTGTGGTATTCCATCGAAGAGAGGTACAGGCGTGAATTAAAAAAGGTTTGCACTTGCTATCCGGGTGCTTATACTCCGGGCAATCATACTTTTTTCCTGCATTGCCGTGCACTTAGGTATCTCTTTCTGCACGGCGATTTATGAGCCCATAATTATAATGCAAATAATTATTTAAGGACACAATTATTTTTATCTGCCGTGGGGCGGCAACCTACGACCCATGGTAACTGAAACGGGGGAAATCTCTATGCACATACAATATCCGGATAACCGGAGATCGGTGGTGAAAATCTCACACAACGCCGATTATTTTTACCGGATGGGCCACGAGTCTGCCCGTGACGGAGAGATGCACCAGGCTATCTCGCATATCGACAAAGCTCTCCAAACAGACCCTGATTACGCCGCAGCGTGGCACGAGAAGGGGAACTGCCTTGACGAGATCGGCAGGTGTGAAGAAGCAGTCTCCTGCTTTAACAAGGCCCTGGAACTTGATCCCTATAACGCTGAGACCTGGTTCAACAAGGGAATTGTCCTGAAGAAGATGGGGAAGGGCGACGAGGCATCGTCCTGCATTAACCATGGGATAGACCTGGCTCTGGGGAGGTAAAAAGGATAGGAAGAGTCAGGCATAACACCAGGACCACTCACACGCACAACTTATCCCTCTCTTTTATCACTTTCACGACAGGAGAAAGCCGGGAGGCAACGCTCCCGCTGGTGACTTACGACTTCAGAAAAAAAAGGGATTTTCAATTGGAATAGGCCGGTTTTCCGAACTTCGGTGCGAAGACCGCGTCTTGTTCGGCCCTGATGGCATGCGAAAACAGGGCCAGGCGGATCTCCACCGGGCAGAGCTCCTCACACTGTCCGCAGTTGACACAGGAGTCCGAGATGTGGGCAAACCTCCGCATGTGGAACATCGGGTTTGGCGGCACCTGCCCGGGCTCGACCATGTAGGACTTCTTTGCCATCTCTTCGACAGGTTTGAAGCAGACCGGGCAGTTCTCGATGCACGAGTAACACTTGATGCACCGGGACGTCTCTTTTGAGATCACACCCCAGGGATCCTTTGAGAGAGCGGCGAAGTCTCTCTTCCGCCATTTCTCGCCGAGTTTCAGCATGGCACCTTCAACCTTCTGCCGCATCTCGAGGCCCTTCGGATTGGGAGCTTCAGTCGCCAGAACCCCTGCCTTCGCTGCCCGGGATAGCCAGTCTGCACCCTTATCGCTGCAGACCTCGACGAAGGTGGCCTTCCCGGCCTTGTCGCCGATGACTCCCCAGTTGCCGCAGGCCAGGTCTGCCTGGCGGGGGACCTTGTACAAACAGCGGCGGCAGTTGGACCGCCGGCCGTAGCCTGCCTCTTCGAGTTCATCGATGGAGATGCCCTTGTGGCCTCCCTCGTACTCGATGATGAACTGGCCCTTGTCGATCTCTTCCTTGTGCACCGTGTCGGGGTCGACACCGAACTTCTCGGTGATCATCTTCCGGGCCATGATGGGACTGACTGTTCCACCGCAGTTGACCCCGATGATGAAGAGGTTGGCCAGGTTAATCTCGTTCCGCTTCGCAATCTCGAGGATACCCATGAGGTCGCAGCCCTTGACGGTCAGGGCGATCTTCTGGTTCTTGGCCCCGCCAAGGTACTTCTTGATCATCTTCGAGAGGAGGAGAGTACCGCAGTGGAGGGACCCGGCACTTCCTGCCAGCTTCTTCGGATCAGTGATGAGGGTGGGGACCGCATCGTAGATGTCGGTTCCCCGCTGGACGGCCAGGACTGCATCGACCATCTTGTTCTCGAGAGCATACTTGAGGAGAGTCGTGACCGCCCCACCACATTCCGCCTTTTTTGCTATCTCGGCGTCACTGGTCCAGGCATACACCATGTCCCCCTTCTTGATATCGGGCTTCGATGAAAAGAGTCCCATGTTACTTCGCCTCCTTGATCTTCTCTATCCGCACAGCACAGGCCTTGTACTCCGGGATCTTGGCGATCGGGTCAAGCGCGTTGTTGGTGAGGATGTTTGCCGCACATTCAGCGAAGTGGAAGGGAATAAAGACCTCGCCCTTCTTGATATCCTCGGTGACCTTGGCGGTGATCTCGATCTGTCCGCGGCGGGAGACAGCTTTGACCTTCTCGCCGTTGACGATCCCGAGCGCCTTGGCGTCGTCGGGGC
>JAJRBS010000005.1 GCA_028679325.1 Methanoregulaceae archaeon
GCCCCGGGTTGCGGAGGGCAGAGCCATCGGGCTTTCAAAAAGTGAAGGCCCACATGTTCGAATCCCGTCGAGTCCATGTTCTCGTTTTCAAAGAATACGATGCACCGATTCTCGGTGACCGGCAGGTCGCCCCGGGTTGCGGAGGGCAGAGCCATCGGGCTTTCAAAAAGCAGCCCATGGTTTTGAATCCTGTCGAGGTCCATGACAGTTCTGCCGTAAAACGTTGGGCGGTTCTCGTTTTTCAGATAAAATTTTCAGGTCAGGGCTCAGGTTCCCTCCAAAAAAGGAAATTCAGAGATAACTACGGGCTGCTATTCAATCGATCCAGTCGAGAAGTAGCCCGGGATCTTTTCCTTTCTGCCGTTCAGGCCGGGCCGGAATGTCCTTTTTCCCCGCCGGACTATCGTGCTTTCTCAGGTCTTCGAGGGAAGGCAGAGGATCGGGGGTGGCAAGAGGGATCGGGACAGGCCGCTCTTCCGCGTACATGACCGGGGGGACCTGCCCTTCCCGTGCTGTTCCGGGGAGAATTTCCGCCGCCGAACTCCTCTTTTGTGCGACAAAATCGATAAAATTCTCGACTTCACGTCGCTGCTCTGGAGACAGCCGGGCCACTTTGTCTTCAAGGGAACCCATGAACCTGACCTCTCTCTGTGTACCCTGATCCTCTCCCGGAAGAATAATAAATCATACCCTGAAAGCACCCTCCGGAATTCACGATCGTCGTTCCTGACCGGCCAGATGACCCAGAACGAGGATCCGGCTGCTGTGTTCAGCGAGTGATGTGAAGACGTAGGCCTCATCAAGGCTCTTCCCGGCGGCAAAAGTCCCGTGTCCCCGGGCTACGACCACCCGTGCATCGGCGAGCGCTTTCGCGACGGCGACAGCGAGATCCTGGCTTCCGGGCGCCCCATCGACAACGGGTATGACCGGTGAGAACAATGTCCCCTCCGCGTCGATCGGCTCGATTCGGTCCCGGGAGAGGGAGCACACGATGGCATGTGGTGGGTGGGCATGGATCAGCGCCTGATGGTCCGTCAACCAGTAAACCTCCTGGTGGACCCGGTATTCGCTGGACGCCGTTTCCGGAACCGGGCCGGAGATCGGGACGGAAACCGGCTCTCCGGGGACATCAAGATACGAACCGTTCCGGGTGATGAGGAAGCCTTCGCCGAAACGGATGCTCATGTTCCCGAGGTTTGCGTGAACGAGACCTTCGGACAAGAGCCTTTTCCCCACCCGTTCGAATTCTGCCGATACCATGTCCGAATCGCCACCTGCTCCGAGGCCAGTCACCTGAACTGAATTCCCACGTCTTTCATCTTGTTGAACCGGGCAATGTTCAGGAGGAGCGGAGTGAGACACTCGACCATGAAGGACGCGGCCAGCGGGCCGGCATCATACCCCTTGACCCCCGGGATACTCCGCACCAGATCGAGCACCACCCCTTTTGCCATCGGATCATCGCCACAGACCGGGACGGCGAGGTCGAGTTCTTCAGAAAAAACCCTCCACTTGTTAGCGGCTACGGTATTAAAGGCCGAACAGACTCTTGTTCCCGGTGGGAGGAGCTTTTTCACCAGGAGGGCCGCAGACCCCTCCGGCGGGGGGGTGTACACGAAAAAGTCCCTCTTCTCCATGGGATTGATCGGCGAGACGACGATCTTTTTCTCGAGGCCGGTGAGCGAAGCGAGGGTCGGTTCGATATGCCGGAAGGGAATGGCGAGGATAACCACATCCGACCGGTCCACCGCCGCCTGGTTGGTGCATCCGGAGACCGAACAGGCAAGCCCCATCTTGGTGACCGCGGCGAAGCAGCACTCGCTCGTGTAGACTGCTTTCTCCTCTTCCCGCGAACCGATCGATACAAAGTGAGCGGACGAGAGGCGCATAGCGATGCCTTCGCCGATATCCCCGGTGCCCCCGATTATCCCGACTCTCACCTATTCCACCAGCGGCAGGAGCATCTGTTCAAGGGATTCGGCACCGGTGACCCCTTCGAGGGTATGGACCACCCTCCCGTCTTTCTCGATGATGAGCGTGGGAACCACCCGTATCCCGTATTTGTTGGCAAGGTCCATGTTCTCGTCCACGTCGATCTTCCGGACATCCACCCTGTCACCCATCTTCTTCTTGAGGTCTTCCAGGATCGGCCCCTGCCGGCGGCACGGGCCGCACCAGTCAGCATAAAAGTCAAATAAAACAGGTTTTCCCATCTCAATTACCTTCCAGAGAAGTCAGTGGAAAAAGAAAATAAAGATTTTTATTTTTGAGGCTGTTTGCGTCCTGTGCTTTTGGCAGGGACGTCCGGAGTATCTTTGGAGAGGATGGCCATGATTATCTTACCATAGGCGGGCCGGGTGATCAGGACCCCGATCAGGACCCCGAGGATGGTGATGATGGCAAAGCCCCGGAGGGTGGAGAGATCCATCAGGGCCAGTGGGAGCATGGCGATGACCACTGTGGCCGCCGAGACCATGATGATGCCCACCGCCCGCGTGAGCCGTTTCTGATAGAGCTGTTTTGACGGAACCCTTCCTTCATGGAGGACTTCATCGGTGATGATGACCAGCTGGTCGATACCGGT
>JAJRBS010000018.1 GCA_028679325.1 Methanoregulaceae archaeon
CACCACCGCAGAAGAGAACCATCTCAGCTCCATGATCAGAGAAGGCGCTGCAGGCTTTCCGGGTGTCATCGCCGGTGGTGGTGTCTGGTGTCTCGTAGACCACCCGGTATCTGGTAATGCCAGCCCTGTCAAGGATGTCCTGGCCCATGATTCCTGAGCAGGTAAGGAAAAAGAAGGGGGCATCCTTCAACTGCAGGACGGCTTTTTCCGCACGGGCAGGTGATACGGGATGTGCTCCGCGCCTGAAAGCTTCCTGAACAAGGCCGTCAGTGCCTTTCAGACCAACTGCACCCCCAATTCCTGCGACGGGATTGACCAGGAAACCGATCGTGTGCATGATCAAGGAAAGAAGGGAGGGGTATTTGTATGTGTGGCCGGTATGGTCAACCAACCTTCGGGAGACGGGCTAGCGACTCCTTGATGAGTTTGTCCGGATATTCGTAATCAACCAGCTGTCCGGCATAGTATGCATCGTAGGCCGACATATCGAAATTACCGTGCCCTGAACAGTTGAAGAGGATTATCTTTTCCTCACCGGACTTCCGGCATTCCAATGCCAGGTCAATAGCTGCCTTCACGGCGTGGGATGTCTCGGGTGCGACGATGATACCTTCACTCCGGGCAAAGGTCTGCGCTGCGTCGAAGACCTCGCTCTGGTGATAGGCAACTGCCCGCATCACTCCGTCGTGAACAAGGCGGGAGACAATCGGAGAGTCTCCATGATAGCGCAGGCCGCCGGCATGAATGGATGGCGGGATGAAGTCATGCCCGAGTGTGAACATCTTGAGGAGCGGTGTGAGACCGGCCACATCACCAAAATCGTATGCGAAGAGCCCCTTCGTGAGTGTCGGGCAGGAGGACGGTTCAACACCGATGAGGTCAACATCGGGCTTCTTTCCGGTGAGCTTGTCACCGGCAAAGGGGAACGATATCCCGGCAAAGTTGGATCCTCCGCCAACGCAACCGATAACGGCGTCAGGATACTCTTCTATCGAGGCGAGCTGCTCGCGGCATTCAAGGCCGATAACTGTCTGGTGGAGGCAGACATGGTTCAGGACCGAACCCAGCGAGTAATTGGTGTTCGCATGGGTGGCCGCATCCTCCACCGCTTCAGAGATGGCAATACCCAGGCTCCCGGGGGTATCGGGGAGCTTCTCAAGGATGGCCCTCCCGGAGTTGGTCTTCGTGCTGGGGCTCGGTATGCATTCTGCGCCCCACACCTGCATCATGGACTTCCGGTACGGCTTCTGTGTGTAGCTGGACCTGACCATGTAAATGGTTGCTTTAAGACCAAAGAGCATGGTTGCAAAGGCCAAAGCCGATCCCCACTGACCTGCACCCGTCTCTGTGGCAATGCGCTCAATGCCTTCCTTCATGTTGTAGTAGACCTGGGGTACCGAGGTGTTCGGCTTGTGACTTCCCGCCGGGCTCACCCCTTCCCACTTGTAGTAGATCTTCGCAGGGGTCTTGAGCACTTTTTCAAGTCTCCTGGCGCGGTACAGCGGGCTAGGTCTCCAGAGCCGCAGCACGTCAAGCACCTCTTCGGGTATATCGATGAAACGGTCGGGGCTCATCTCCTGCCTGATAAGTTCCATAGGGAAGATGACTTTCAGGTCATCGGGTGTCACGGGCTTTCCCGTTGCCGGATGCAAGGGCGGATCCAGGGGGGAGGGGAGGTCTGCGAGAACGTTATACCACCGCCGGGGCATCTCGTCTTCGCACATCATGATCTTTGTTTCCATGGTATCAGATTCTGTTTTGTATAAATATATACATTGTTGATCAGGTTAGCGTATCAATGAATGACTGTGGATAGTCAGCAGATGAGAGATGAGATCCTCTTTTTCAGGTCCGTGAGAGGTTATATTCCTGGAGGCCAAACGGTGAGGGATATGCCGGAGGGAGAATGATAGATCTCGAGATGGTCACCAATCAGTCGGGACATGATGGTTTGCCCGCGACGGTCAATGACCAATGGAACTTCCTTCTCTCCCGATTCTGGAACCAGATGATTCACCTTGTTATCCGGTTCGACGGACACCTTGACGAGACCCGGCTTGGCTATGCTGTTGAGATGGCAACACAGGCTGAGCCGCTGGTCAGGATGAGGTTTGTGGAGGGGGATCCTCCCTCCTTCATTCCTCTCAAGGGAGACGACCTGATTTTTTCCCTTGTTAAAAATGAAAAACCTGATGAAGCCCTTCGGGAGATCCTTGCCAGGTCCCTTGATCCTGTGGCCGGCCCGATGGCCCATATCGGACTGATACGTTCAGATCACGATCTTCTGGTCCTCTCAGCAAACCATTCTGCCACAGATGCCTACGGAGTAAAGGCCCTGGGATCCACGATTGCCCGGCTCTACCGTACCGGGGGTCATGGTTCCCTGCCCGGCAGGAACCCCCATAATCGCAGCTTTACAAGCCTCTTCAGGCTTTTTCCCGATGAATCCAGGGAGAAGGCATGGAAGAGGTTTGGAGAAGAGACGGTGAACTGGGGACTTTCGGATGGAACCTTTCGACCGTGTTCTCCTCAATACAGTGTCAGTATAATCCCGTCCGGCATCGTTTCTGCCGTAAAAGAGAGTGCGGGAAGCAGGGGGCTGACGATGAACGATGTGCTCCTATCCTCCTATATACGCTCCCTGATACGATTGATTCCTGATACACCTGCCGGGGATCGGGCTGTTCTCACCACCCAGGATCTCCGCCGTTACCTGCCACCCGATTCCTTGCCTGGCCTTGCCAACCTCTCGGTCGCCTTTGAGGTCCCCTTCAGGGCAAACAGAGAGAGTTCACAGGGGGCGGTTCTCGGAGAGGTGCACCAGGCAATGGACGAACGGAAAAGGGGGCATGCCGGAATCGGAGCGGCAGAGGGACTCTGCCGTAGCTTCTCCTCCGGGTATTCTGTCGTCAGACAGAGACTGGATGAGCTTGTGAGAGAGACAAGGAACGATGGCTTAATCAGAAAACCATTCTTCACGAACATGGGGATCATTCCCGAAAGTGTCCTTACCTTTGGTCTGCCAGACGTGACCGAGGCCTATATGGTGCCGCCACTCGAGTATCCGCCGGGACTGGGTGTTGCTGCCTCCACTTCAAGGGGCTCGCTCGTTCTCTCGTCGGGATACTGCGGTGAGCCATTCCCCGCTGTTTGCGTCGACCGCATCCTGGAAGGGATGACGGAAGATCTGAGACTGTTCATTTCCTCTTAACAGAAACCTTTTCAAGTTGAATTATCCTTGCCTTATCCCCCTCCGTCTCATAGCAGGCACAGCTCGGCTTCCCCGTCAGGTAGCCGCAGACCTCCCCCGGATTTATGACCAGTGTTCTTCCCTTCCGGGAGATTCCGGCCCTGTGAGAATGCCCATGCACGACCAGGTCAAAAAGCCCCGATTCGATGAGATCGGGCAGGAGGGCTTTCTCGTGCCCGTGGAGGAGGGCGATCCTCTTACCATCAACCGTGAATTCATAAAAATTTCCTTCTATTCTGACATTTTCAGTCTCTGCACACCGTTCCTGAAGAAGTTCATGGTCTCCATCGTTATTCCCATACACGCCGATGACTTTCCCCTCAAGCCGGGCAAGAGCCGGGATTACGAACGGAGCAATGAAATCCCCTGTATGCAGAAAGATCCCTCCCGGAGCCTCGCTGTTCAGGAGAGCAACTGCCAGCCCAATCATCGTGAGATTATCATGGGTGTCCCCCAGCAGTCCAATGATCACACGGCAGACTCCTTCCTTATTTTGCGACCGTTCATCCCTGACTCGATATCCCGCCCAACTCCAAGGTCATCCATTATTATTTTCCCGGACAGTGTGTAAGAAAGAGGAAGTTATCAAGCATTGCCTCCCTGAGGTTCCGATTCCGGCTAACTATGGATTGGATATCTCACTGCCCCGATACCCTCATCGACCGGTTCCTTCCAGCTCTGCTCTCCGTCCCGATCGGGTTAAGTGCTGCGGAACCGATCCATTCTCCATGCAGATGAGGATAGGCGGAAAAGAGGTTTCCACGTCTGAAGATCGGTGGATACCGGTTATCAAC
>JAJRBS010000133.1 GCA_028679325.1 Methanoregulaceae archaeon
TGGTTTGCGGATGCCCGATGAACACTCACCTCGCTGATGTTCAGCCAGAGATGAGTGATCAGCTCGTTATCGCTTGTCTTCGGGGCGTCCTTTACGGCTATAATGAGAGTTGATAGTCCTGCCGGAGTGGATTCCGGCCCGGGAATGACCCGGCACCTGCCGTCCACGCAGCCGCAGTGCCCGGCTCCACAGTCAAGGGGCCCGCTGCACTCAAGAGTGCATGCTACTGTGCAGGGCATCTTGTAGCGATAATTGATGCAACTCGTCGGATGGCAGCACTGGGCCGGTACACACTCCGATTCGCTTGTGCAGCGGGTGGGATCCTCGGTTGGTGACGGCGACGGTGTTATTGTCAGGGTTGGCGTTGCTGTCGGTTGTGGAGGTTCCGGCTGGCTACACCCGCAGAAAAAGACGAGGGTGCTGACCAGGCACAGGATGAGGAGGAATCGATATTTTTCATGCATGGTTCATTGAGATCTGTTGAACAAAGATAAAGGCTCCCCTTCTATCGGAGCCTTCATCAAACGGGAATGAACTGTTGCCTGCCGGATGTCGTCGAGACTGATTTTTCCTCATCGTTCCCCCAACATCCCCAGTTTTCAGGTCACGACGCAGTCGATCTCCGGCATGTAGGGCTTTATGTCAAGGACAGGGGTCCCCTCAATGGCATCAAGGCCTCTCACCGAGAGAGCCCCTTCCCTGCATGCAATCAGGTCCACGATGCACATCCCGATAGGGTTCGGGCGATGGGGTGACCGTGTGGCAAATACTCCGTGCTCGATGCCCGTATGCGGCGGCGTTGCGGTGAGCAGGGTCCGGTCAGCCCTGTCAAACCAGATGAGAACGACGAGGTGGGAATACTGCAGGAGATCGCGGAGCCCCGGACGGTAGGGTTTGTGGATGATAATTGTCGAGACGTTCTCCGAGATCCGTCCCTGGCGGGGTGCATCGTCAACGGAATGGTAGGGAGAATGGACTGTCCCGATGGGGTGAAGGATGAACTCCCTTGTTTCCGGTTCCATGAGAAGCATGGGATGCCCACATATGTAAGGACAGGCCTCACTGCCCTTTGGCAGGTATTACAAGATCATCCTTCGGTGACGGCCCGAGCAGGGTCGCGATCCACCGGGTCTCATCAAACAACTCGCAGACCATCTGGACGGCAAGAGTCAGGGGAACGGCTATGAGGACACCGATGCCGCCGAGGATCCATCCCCAGAAGATGAGAGAGAGGAATACAACGGCAGGCGAAAGAGAGAGCGACCTCCCTGCAATGTTCGGAAACAGGACGTATTCCACCAGGACGTTGATTACCCCGCACCCGGCAATCACGGCAATGGCGGCGAGAGGTCCCAGCTGGAACCAGGCCAGAAGGGTGGGGGGAAGAACGGCAAGCCAGAAACCGACATACGGGATGAATCCGAGCAGGAAGGCAAGGAATCCCCAGAAAACCGCGTATTCAACCCCGATCAAAGCGAGCAGGATGGCGGTCCCGATACCCATGACCAGGTTCACCGCGGTCCTGATGATGATGTAGTCCACGTTCCTCCGGGCAAGCAGGGTGAACCGGTCCAGGTCACGAGGACGGTATTCGGCGATGATGCCCTTGATCTTCGCGGAGAAACCCCTTGCCTCGAGGATCAGGAAGACGGTGGTGAGGATGATCACGATGGTGATGCCCACGATGTCGAGGAGATCGCCTGCTAATCCGCTTGTACTGCTCTCCAGGAAACGGATGATCTGGGGAAGGGAGATCCATGCCGGATCGAATTCCACCAGGCCGAGATCCGCGGCGAGCATCTCGAGACTGTTCTCCAGCTCGGCCTGGTAACCAGGGATCTCGGAGACTATCCGGAAGACCGCCCCGGCAATCACCACGATGAAGACCGCGATGATGCTGAAGAATATCACCAGGGTGGCCAGGAGGGCGAGCCGCCGGGAGAGCCCCTTCTTTTCAAGCCAGTACAGAAGCATCCCGAAGATGACCGCCAGGAACACAGAAAATGCAATCGGGGCAATAATGGGAGCTGCTGCCTTCATACCGGCAAGGACGATGATGATCCCGGAGAGAAAGATCAGGATCCGGGTCGGTTCAGAAAGGGATATGTCGGCGGTCATGGTTCCTTCTCGTCTCATGCAATCTTTTTACCGGATTCTTCTTAAAGTGAAAGGGTCGCCGGGGGCCTCACCGCGGACATCTGTAGCAGAACGAATCGGCCGCTGGCGTCTGAGTGTACGAATTGGCTCACCGGGCGACTTGCCAACCGTTCCCCAAGTTTAATGCTCTCTTCCCACCGGACTCTGATCAATCATATTCCGGTGGTGCCTTCATGAAACAGAGCTCATCTTTGCAGGAGAGTAACAGCGAGGAGGCCTGGTCCATCGGGAGGTATGTGCCGTACAGGGGCGGAACCTCTTTTTTAATTCTTCCTATATAAAATTTGAGGCCTCTGCGGGTCTGGAACGGTAAACGGATGAACTTAAGGGTTCAGGTCTGCAACCGCTCACATGGTGCCAATATATCTATCCTTTTCCAGAGGAGGTAGGCAGGGATGTCGTCATCAGAATGATATCCCGGGGGTTAATAAGATGAAATTTCCAAAAAATGAGATAACGGTTGCACTGGCAAACCGCACGAGAGAGATCATCATGTCTCGACGGGCCATTTCTGCCGCTGCAACGATCAAAATAACGACGATGGCGATTACCATCGTCGCCGGCCTCACTATCCTGCTGCATGCCCTTTCCGCATGATCGGCGGGTAGAATACTATCTTCTTTTTTCAGGAGGATTATCGTGCATATCAGTTCAAGATCCCATCCCAACAAGACAGGAAGGGCAAATGTCAACTCGACGTGAATCGAGATTCCGAAAATATTCCTACATATCTATTACCCTGCGGGAAATAATAGCATAAGACGTCGTGGGAATTACTATGGCAGCAGCAATCCGGACAGAACGGAAGGACGGAATCCTCATCGTCTCTCCCTCCTGTCGTCTCGACGAATTCGGCTCCCTCCGCCTCGATGAAACGATCGGAAAAGAGATCCATGACGATGACCGGTCGGTGGTCATCGACATGGAGAGGGTCCCCTATCTGAGCAACGCCGGGATCCGGGTTTTTGTCCTTTGGAAGAGACGAACACAGGAGAGGAACGGCCGGTTTGCCCTCGCCCGTGTACAGAAGTTTCCCTGGCAGGTTCTCCACATGAGTGGATATCTCCCCTCCTTTTCCCTCTACGATTCCCTGGCGCAAGCCATTGGTGCCTGTCACGCAGGGGATAGCGGAGGTCCTGTCACGGAGGACCCGGCCCACCCCTCCATTATCAGGGACCAGGTCCGTTTCATCTTCGAAGAAGAGTCACACGGACCAGCTGTCCTGCAGGTCACCGGGACCCTGAAAAAAGTGCTGTACTCCGATATCACTGCCGAAGATATCCGGTTCCTCCGGTTCCGGGATGCGACCTACTCCCTTGGCCTGGGCGCACTCGGAGGAAGTGTCGCGGAAGCCATGCCTTTCCTGGGGGAGATGATCACCCTGCACGGTTCCCTGGTTTTTGTCCCGACCGATGGCCACATGATGCCCGACTTCTTCACCCCGGCAGAAGATACTGGGGAGATCCCCATCTTTTCGGGCTTCAACGTCGCCCTGCAGGGTCCTTTCCACGACATCGTGTTGGTCGAGTGCGAGCGACCGGAAGGCATTACCCTGGCCGAACTCTACCGGCACCTCTTCTCCCTTGCCCGGGAGAGGACCCACCTGGTGTCTTCGGTCATCACCCTCGTGATCTGGGCGATTACCGGGGGAGTCAGGAGCTCCGAGATCCGGAAGGCACCGATCCGGGAGAATGCCCCGGCGAATCATAAAACCATCATGGACTCCGAAAACTTCACGGACTGGAACGCCACGACCAGCGAGTCTGCCTATGAAGGGGACACCATGGTCAGTTTCGGGTACGGGATCGATCTTTCAAAGCCCCTTGAGCCGGATGAAGAAGAGATGGTGCAGTCACTCTTCTACCGCCACCCGGAGAACCGCGATGCTCATGGACAGTTCCTGCACAACCACGGCGTCATCTTCCGCAACATCCCCTGGGACCCCGGCCACGATCTCTCCGAGCAGATAGCCTCCATCGTCCGGGAGGGGGAGTTCGTGGACATGCGGCATCTTCTCGACGACACCCGCATCCTGCACGCGAAAGTCGGTATCTCCTACATTTCACGGGTTGTTGGAGAGGATCATGGAGAGATTGCCGACCAAACCTGAACCCCGTTTTCCACAGGTTCTCTGTTCCTGATAAGAAGTTTTCCTTGCATTCATTGCGTGAACGCCCGGGATGGGATTCTCGAAAAAAAGGATAGCGTCAGAGAAAGAACGAATTTTTCCTGTATGTATCGGGCTCGATATTTTTCTTTCCCAGCCCGCCGAACGATGGTGTGATATCGATGGGGAGACTGGTAATGGGCAGGGTTTCTTTCGAGGTAGTCCGGTACGTATTGAGGCTCGCAAACTTGTCTGCCTGAGAGGTCGGGAGGACAAGGGTCGGTGGTGTCCAGGAGGAAGAATCGTCCGTCGCAATCTTCGGGT
>JAJRBS010000085.1 GCA_028679325.1 Methanoregulaceae archaeon
GCAACCCCCCTGTCCAGCATGTCCCGTGCTGCCCCGTCCTGGTCGCGGCCAAGTTTGAAAGCAACGATGGGTATCCGGTAGCGGGCCAGTAACTCATCGATCAATTTCGGCAGCGGATTGAGATTCAGGGTTCGGGGGGCCCCACTCTTCATCTTTCCTGCATAGAGATCCGGTGCATAATCGGATATTGCAGCGGCGCTGATGTACAGGTCGGGACTCTCTTCCCTGCAGACGCGGTGGACAGCTCCGGCCATGTCTGCGGCTGTCCTGGCGGGAACATTGGTGACAAGGGGGAGCTGCGAGGAATGGACAACCGTCACATCGGCTCCCAGACGGAAAGCCTGCAAGGCGATCTCCTGCCCCATGCGGCCCGTCGATCTGGTTGTCAGCACCCGGACATCATCCACCGGCTCCTGGCAGGGCCCGCTCGTGACGAGCACCTTCTTTCCGGCGAGTGGTTTTCCCAGGAGTTCTCTCTCGCACCAAAGCAGGATCTCGTCTGCACTTGCCATCTTGGCCTTGCCTTCCTCGCACCGGGGGGGCACGATCACCACACCCCAGCCCCTGATCTTCTCAAGGCATTCCTTCACGCCGGGATGATTGTACATCGTATCATGCATCGCCGGTGCGATGACGACGGGCATGCCCCTCCCGAGTGCGGTGGTGGCAAAGGTGGTGACAGGCGTATCATCGATACCGCCAGCGATCTTGCAGAGGGTGTTTGCCGTGCAGGGAGCAATGAGGAGCAGGTCGGCCAGCCCCTCCTCCCCGCAGTAACGGACATGCTCAACCCTCCCGGTCAGTGTTGTAATGGCGTCGTTCCCGGTTGCGTATGTTAGCGCGTCCGGGTGTATGATCCCGCAGGCGGCCCTGCTCATAACACCGATGACATCGCAGCCCATCCGGCGGAGGGAATGGGCAAGGCGGACGGTCTCCACGGCGGCAATGCTGCCGGTCACGCCAAGAATAACACTCTTTCCGGAAAGACTCCCCTGCTGGTTCATGTCGCCCTCAGGTCCATGACATAGTGCCAGGTGTGCGGCCTGACCTTTTTTACCCTGCGTATGGCTTCGACAACAAAAGATTCCCGGTACTGTTCTCCCACGGAGGGGGTGGCTTCGCAGGCTGTATGCAGGTGGATGGTTCCTCCCGGAAGGATATGGGAGGCGGCGGCTGACAGCATGTCAGGGGAATCGAAATGTCCCATGACGATCCGGTCGTACCAGCCAAAGAGCAGGTCCCTGCAATCCCCGCATTCGGCAGTCACCTGCCCGGAAAAACCGTTCTCCTCAATGTTGCGGCAGAGATACCTGTAGGCGACAGGGTTCAGCTCCATGGCATGGACATTTGCTCCCGCCAGAGCCAGGGGAAGAGAGAACTGCCCGATACCGGCGAACATGTCGGCCACCCTCTCGCCTTTTCGTACGACCCCCCTCATCCTGGCCTTCTCCTGCCGGTTTCCCCGGGAAAACATCACCTGTGACGGATCGAGCCAGTACGATATCCCCATCTCGCGGTGCCTGACAACAGAGCTCTCCCCGTACACCACCCGGACGTCAGGGAGACGGAGCGTCCCGTTTCGTGCCCTGACCCACAGGATGCCGGTCGGATTCTTCCACTCCTTCACCTGCCGGACGTGCTCTTCCGTCGGTTCATCTCCTTCAAGCAGAGCTATGGTGCCGATCATGGTAAATCCCCTCCCGGAATAGGGCCGGCGGTCGGGAAGGACCGATTCTGCCTCATAACCGTCCCTGACCGGGACGTACGCAATGCCGTCCCTGACATACGGCCGCCGCTTCCTCTCGACCCATGGATCTTCTTGGATCCTGGCAAGGCTGTCGGGCCTCACGACTCTCACCCTCATGCTGTCCCCAGGAGAATAAGCCTGTCCCCGTCATGAATCACCCGGACCTTCGATCCTGCCTGCACATCCATTCCCGGCGGGAAGGGGGATTCGGTGGACTGCCCGGTAGCCGGGTCAAGCAGCCCGATCATCCTCCCCTGCCGGAAGGTGACCAGATACTCGCTTGAGTCGGCGATGTTTCCCACTATCCTCTCCACCTGGCGTTCGGTTGTCTTCCGTTGGACGTTCTCGGCAAGGTCCCGGTACCGGATCTCTTTCCCATGACCGGACATAATCTCTCCATATTTTCCCCTGACCAGGACGATATCCCCCCTGCTGTAGGGTGACAGCCGGACTGCGTAGGTGATCCGGTAGACCCGTTTTCCTGCTTTTTCCCCCACCAGTTTGGGATGGGTCGAGACGTGACCTCCGAGGCGTTCCACGATAGCCGAGGCAATCTCCTTTCCTGCCCTCTGGGAACCGACGATGATATCAAGCCCGTCACGGGTCTCTTCTATCTCCGAGATGAACGAGAGCCGCTCTCCGGAGGAATAGAGTCCCTCTTCGATGTTGCGGGCGATCTGTTCTGCGGCACGGATCTCGGCCGGGCGGGGTTTTCTCCCCTCTCCCCGGACCTGCACGATTCCCTCGTAGTAGCTCCCTGCCATCCTGCTGCAGCGGCTGCACTGCTCTTTTACCCAGAGGATCTCTACCTGGCAGTTCTCCTCCACCGGCTCTCCGAAGAGCCGGCCTCTTACCCTGCAGTCGGCAAACGATCGGTTGACGGTCCTCTCGTGGATCACCAGTTCAACTGAAACGTCCCTGACCTCGGGCGAAACATGGAGGCCCCGCCTAGCAGCCTCGCGGGTCAATTCATCGCGGGAGGCGGAAAAGTCAGCCCAGACACCCGCCTCACGCCGGGCTCCACAACTGGGGCAGACGGTAATGGTCACCCGCGGGTCACAGCACAGCCACGAAAAGTCCGCAGCCCTGCAGGCGGCGCAGAGCCCTGCTCCGGGTGCAGGTCCGCCGCAACGGGGGCAGATCCCTTCCCGGATCCGTTCAGAGTCTGATGATCTGAGCATGAAGCGCGGGCCCGATCCTGATACAGCCGTCCTTGTCCACGAGGCCGAGCCCGACGGCAAGGGCTACCGACCTCTCTCCCATGATATTGACGTTCCCTGCCCTCACGAGGACTTTCGTGACCTCATCCTCCGAGGAGAGCCTCCCCCCGTAGAACGGCTCGGAGATATGGATCTCGAGGTCCCCTGACGAAACCGTGGTGTTGAGGAGCTCCCGGTCGCAGACGGCGACGACTTCATCACCGGCCAGATTCCGGTGAATCTTCATGTACATTGATCAGGAATGGGAAAAGAGAGGACTTAAAAGCATGAGCAGAGGAAAGCCATCAGAGGTCAATATCGACGCCGTAGACCCGTTCCGGGGTCTCCTTGTGGATCCGGTGCGCATCGTCCTCGGAAAGGAGTCCTTCCGAGAGCATGCGGAGAGTGACTCTGGGTACGGATTTCGGGCCGGTCACTGCCCCGGGCCTGCTGTTCTCGTCCATGTAGTCGCTCTCCAGGGTGAACAGTCTGCCTGAGGAGGCCATGGCAGGGATACCCGGGTTGTTGGAGATCAGGGAGGGGGTGAGCGGGGTGTCCGGGGTCGCGTAGTGTTTCACAATCCTGGCAGGATCAAGTCCGGCCTGTCTGCCCCTATCGAGCATGTCGGAGCAGGGCCCGCTCTCAGCATGTACCTGGACAGCGCAGCTGAGATCGCCTGCCAGGGAAAAGGCATGGGAAAGGATGCGGTTTGATGCCTCGATGATATCGGGCGTTGTCTCATAGTGCGGCCGCCCGCTTTTGAGGGCCACGGCCTTTCCGGCACAGACATAGTCTGCCGCTACCGTCAAACCTTCTTCCATCGTGAATGCGGCCTGCTCGAGAGTGCTTCCCACGGCAAGGCGGGTTATCTCCGCGGGATGGACCCCGAGGACAACGAAGACGGTCACCCCAAGGCCCCGGATACTCTCGGCGACAGCGAGGGTCTGATCGAATACAGGTGCGAAGTCCTTCCCGGTCCGGGGAAAGATACCAAATGAGGAGGAGGGTTTCGAGACCAGGAACAGGTGCGTTCCTCCGGAACGCCGGAAGTCTTTCGCCGCCTCAAGACCCCTGCCATTGACCGGGTCGATGTGGATATGGTCGTCAGTGATCGGCAGATTCCGGTTCTTCATGGCATTTCACGATCTCCATGAGCGGGTAATCTCTCTCCTTCCGGAGCCGGGCATGACAGGAGGCCCGGCCGACCCGGGTCACGAGGTCCACGGAGAGCATTGTTCCCGCGAGCTCCGAGTACCCGAATATGTTCTCCTGCATCGCGGCCCGGTCCAGCCGGACCCGGATCTGCTCGACAAACGGCTGGAGACCGATGCTCTGCTCGATAGCCTCCTCCAGCTTCGGAGCCGTTTCCGGGGATACCGGGGTCCCGATGAACTGGTGATAGAGGGCACCGAGCTTGATGCCGGCCTCAAAGGCTGCCTGCTCGCGCTCGAAAACCATGATCA
>JAJRBS010000143.1 GCA_028679325.1 Methanoregulaceae archaeon
GGGCAAGAGCATCGAGCTCCGGGCCCTCTCCACCGGGACCGACTGTTACCCCCGGAGGACCCTCACCACCGAACTCCTGCTCGAGAACCTGAACCAGGCCATCATGGTCAATCCCCGGGACGGCTACCAGCGTTACAATGCTGCCGCCAACTCGACCGACCGGACTCTCCATACCTACATGGGCATGCTCCTCCCGAACACCGGAAATATCACCTATTCCGGGTCAGGCCTTTTAAACCCCCTCTCGAATGACCCCCAGCTGAGGTGGATAGGGAGCGGCGTCCACGCCTTCCTGGCCGGTGCACCGGGTATGATCATCGGTGAAGGCACCCAGCATTCCCCCGGCTCCGGATTCTCCACCCTCATGGTCACCGGGGACATGAAGGCCATGTCACCCGAGTTTTTACGGGCCGCCACCATGACAGGATACGGAGTCAGCATGTACATCGGCCTCGGCATTCCCATCCCGGTCCTTGATGTAGAGACGGTGAGGGCGACAGCGGTGAAGGATGAAGATATCTTTGTCGATATCGTTGATTATGGCATCCCGTCTCGGTCGAGGCCGACTCTCAGAAGCGTGAGTTACGCAGAGCTCAAGAGCGGTTTTGTGGAGCTTGCCGGTGAAGAGGTCAGGACCTCGTCACTCTCGAGTTACCGGAAAGCGCGGGAGGTGGCGCTTGCGGTGAAATCCTGGGTCGAAGAAGAGAAACTTTCCATCTGCATGCCGACCCGGCCGATCGACCACCAGAAGAAGGCCATGCCTCTCCGCGAGACGGTGCAGGGCCCACGCGTCCTTGACATCATGGACAGGGGCGTCATCTCCATAGGTCAGGACGAGGAGATCCGGGCTGCGGCGAAGAAACTTCTCCGGGGGGAGACCAACCATCTCCCGGTTATCGGGGAGTCGGGGGAGCTCGTGGGGATCGTCACCACCTATGACATCTCAAAGGCAGTGGCAAACCCGGGAAAGGCCTCTCTCGTCAAAGACATTATGAAGAAGAGAGTGATAACCACCACGCCGGAGGAAGCAGTGGATATCGCCGTCCGCAAGCTTGAGAAGAATAACATCAGCGCGTTACCGGTTGTCGATACCGGCAACCATGTCATCGGGATGCTGACGGCCATGAACCTCGGGAAGCTCTTCGGCGGGAGGTGGCTCAAATGAAGCTGATCGTCACCTTCTCGCGAAAGGCGGGGAGAAACCCGATCATCGCCCAGGTGGTGAAGGACACCGGGGTGCTGATCAACGTCGAGCGGGCCCTCATCGACTCGTCCGAGGGGGAGGCCATGATCGATATACCGGACGAGGCCTGCGCCCTTGTCAAGAGGAGGCTCTCCGAACTCGGCGCTTCAGTCCGTGTGCTCGAGGACGTCCTGGACCTGGACCTGGACCGTTGCATCGACTGCGGGGCCTGCATCAGCATCTGCCCCCAGGAGGTCTTTGTCTTCGATAATGACTGGAAACTCGTGGTCCGGGGGGAGAAGTGTGTCCTGTGCGGCCGCTGCATCGAGATCTGCCCGCAGCGTGCCCTCTCCCAGAAGGGAGACTAGCCGACGGGCCCGCTCTTATCCGGACCCGGGTACCGCTCCCGTGCCTCCTTTAAGGTGGGTATCTGTTCACCCGGTCCCGCCCTCCGGAGGAACCCGCATATCTCGTTCAGGCTGACGGGAGAATAGTTCACCAGTTCAGCACTCACGTTGATGGTCCTGTTCCCGGCATGGATGAAAGGGTAGCGGGCGATGTCATTGTTATGGTAGTGCCCGTGGATGACCCATTCTGCTTTTTCGGCTGACGCCCTTTCCGGGTCATGAATGAGGAGGAAAGAGTACTCCTGGTATGTCATCCGTGTTCGATCGACCCCGCCGGCTATTCCCTGGTCATGGTTCCCGTAGATAAAACACATTTTTCCGGCGAGAAGGCCGAGGTAGTTGGATCCCTCCGGGGCATTCCTGCCGTGGCGGAGGTCTCCCAGGAAGTAGACCTCGTCATCGGGTCTGACCGTGAAGTTCCAGTTCCGGATAAGGACCCTGTCCATCTCTCCTGAAGACGAGAAAGGCCGTCGGCAGTAATCGATGATATTTCCGTGCCCGAGGTGGAGGTCGGATATCACGAACGGTGGTCCCTGCCCCCCCGTAACCAGCCCGGGGAGTTCGAGACCCTCGAGCTTCCGGAACTCCTCCCGAGTCTTCACCCACTCCTCCGGCCTGAATGCCTGGCCCCGGGAAAGCCAGGTCTTTCGTGGCAGGTCGTATTCTGCGAGGAGGGAACCCCTCCGCAGGAGAGCGACCCGGAAGAGGTCGATGGTGGCATCACCGGTGTAGAGATAGGTCCGGATGGGAGGAACGGGCTTTTTCCCCTTCGGCCGGAGAAAGAGAGGCGACGGGGGGAGGCTCATGACCCGATCCCACACGAATGAAAATTCCCGGAAAGGAATGTTGAAGCGGAGAGATATGTGGAACAGGCGCTGGCCGGGGGGGCGGTCTATCCAGCTGCAGGTTTCGAGCTGGGGGGAAAGACTCTCCACCAGCCCGGAATAGAGTGCCTTCAGACCCTGGTCCGGGTCAAGCCCAAGCGCGATAGCCCCGCCCCTCATGCCCTCGAGCCTGACGAGTTCGGCTATGCGACAGGAGAGATGACTGGGACTGTTGAGGGCATTCTCCATGGCACCCGGGAGGCCCCGGCTGTCACTTTTGGGGAGAAAGGGGCCGAAGAGGGTGACATGGGGCTCCCGTGCATCACCGGATGTGCATCCTGTGACACGGGGAAAGGAGTCGATGAGCGCCGCGATGCCCCGATCGGGGACGCGGGCCAGGATAAGGTGGTCGGCCGGTCTTCTCAGGCCAACACGCCACGCCGTTTTGGCCCGGTGCCCCTTCCTCATCCCATAGGGCTCGACCCTTGCCGATAAAAAACTGACGAAGGGTGAGGACTTTTCTTCCTCCAGAACAAAAACGGGTACAGGGATGATACGCCGCAGGTTGCAGATCCGGGAGACGATTGCCACAATCCTCGCCGATGACGAGGCTGCGACAGAGAAGGCCCGGGAAGGGATCATCCGTGCCCGGCAGGAGCTCGAGCATTACGTAGCCACCGACCCCTTCTTCGTCTCCACCCTGGAACCCTACCCGGTCCGGACCGGTATTCTGACCGTTGACCGTATGGCAGAGGCAGGGGTGCGGGCCGGGGTCGGCCCCATGGCTGCTGTCGCCGGTGCCATAGCCTGGGCCGGTCTCGAGGCCATGCTCAAGTGTGGTGCAGGCTTCGGCGTCATTGATAACGGCGGAGACATCGCTCTTTTCACCGACCGGGAACTGACAATCGGCATTCACGCCGGGGCCTCCCATCTCTCCGACAGCGTGGGATTCACGATAGGGCCGGACCCTGAAATACTCGGGATCTGCACCTCCTCTGCCACCGTCGGCCCTTCGCTCTCGTTCGGCAGGGCTGACGCCGTCACCGTCTTTGCCCGAAATCCGGCTCTTGCCGATGCCTGGGCAACGGCCATCTGCAACGAGGTGACGCCGGAGAATACGTCGGTCCTCGACCTGTTGGATCCCGGAGAAGTCCGTGGAGTCTTCGTGGTCATGGGTGAATGGACCTGCCGGTGGGGAGAGGTCCCCCCGATAGTGCGGACAAAAGAGAGAAAGGACCTGATCACCGGGGGAATGTGGTGACCGGTCAGAGGGCCTCGTCAAGGAACTTCCGGGCGAGCCGGTAGGCCTCCCTTCCCCGGAAGTTTGCAACAATATCTTCCCCGGTACGGACGGAGATGACTGGTTCTTTTGAGTCCATGAAAAAGACGATCTCGTAGAACTCGATCTCGGTGATAAGGACCCCTTCGGAGAGGGCAGAGGCCGGCTGGAGGGTGAGGCGGTCGCGCTCGAGCTCCCCGGGATCTTCCCTGAAGTGGTAGTAAAAGACCTGCCAGGCGTTCAGGAAATCAGAGGCCAGGAGTTCGTCCCGGACACCGGGGTCGAGCTTCCCGAGGGCAACTACCAGGGCCTCCGGGTCGTCTTCGCCCTCCTCGAGGATCCGGTCAGCTACTGGATAGAGGTCCCTGTAGGCAAGGGGGCCGTCATCCTTCATCGGTCAGACTCCTGAGCATGAAAAAGGTATATGCATCGATTCATGAAAATGATTACAGGTGAGAGAAGAGGATCTGGACTGGCTGGTGTACCATCTCCTCCGGGATGGCGCCCTGCAGGACAACGACTGTCTCGCGGCCAGGGCCGGATGCACGGGCAAGGATCTGGCAGGCTCCCTGGCAAGGCTTGAATCATTGTTCCTGATCGTCTGCGAGGGAACCGGGTACCGCGTGCTCTCGCTCCAGGAGTTCATGCTGGCCAGCCAGGCCCGGCATGACCCTTCGGCACCCTTCGTTATCGAAGGCGGGGTGATCAAGGAGAGGAAAGGTCCTGCCTGACATGGCAGAGGTGGCAGTCCTCCGGGTCGGGCACCGCCCTTCACGCGACCAGCGGGTCACAACCCACGTCGGCCTGGCCGCCCGGGCGCTGGGGGCCCGGGGGATGTACCTGGCCGCCCGGGACAGCGGCGTGGTGACGAGCATCCGTGATGTTGTCGGACGGTGGGGAGGAGATTTCTTCATCGAGGACCAG
>JAJRBS010000148.1 GCA_028679325.1 Methanoregulaceae archaeon
GTTGAGGGGGAGTTCCGGACCCGGAGGTTTGCTGTTCTTGCAGGGAGACCAACCATGGCAACCATCCACCGGGAATTCGGGAACCGGTACGAGATAGACCTCTCGCTCGCCTACTTCTCGGCCCGGCTTGCGACGGAGAGGCAGCGGGTCCTCTCCCTCATGGAACAGGGAGAGGAAGTACTTGACATGTTTGCCGGCGTCGGCCCCTTCGCAATCACCCTCGCTCGACGGGCGAGGCTTGTGGTCGCGGTGGATATCAATCCCGCGGCGGTCCGGCTCCTGCAAAAGAATATTGCCATGAACCGCGCGCAGACGGTCCTCCCCTTCCTTGGAGATGCCAGGGCACTCCCGGATATCATGGAGCAGAGGTTCGACCGGGTCATCATGAACCATCCTTTCGGTGCACTGTCTTTCCTCCCTGAGGCCTTCGCCCTCTGCCGCCCGGGAGGGGCCATCCACTGCTACCTCATCGAATCCGAAGAGGGACAGGCGCTCGCAGAAATAAGGAGATTTCCGGTCCGGGCGGTCAGAGAGCGCTATGTCCGGTCCTATGCCCCTGGTCGGTGGCATGCGGTGTACGATATCATCGCGGGATGATCCGTCCACCCGAAAAAAAGAGGTTCAGTCTGCCGGTGCATACTTGGTGCCATAGTAGATGACACCGCTCTCGCCATCGGCCCCAATCCTCCGGAAGACAGGGCTGACCCGCATCCCGATCCGGGCTTCCTCGGGCGTGCAGACGACCTGACCGGTGGTTCGCGGTCCCTCATCGAGCTCGATGATGGCCAGGACATACGGAGTCATCTGTTCGAACTGTTCGCTTGCACTCCGTATCACGGTATACGTGACGACTTTTCCTTTGCCGGCAAACTGGTAATCGACAATCTTTCCTGACCGCCGGCATTCAGGGCAGAATGACCGGGGAGGAAAAAAGTATCTCCCACACGAGGTGCACCGCGTCCCGATCAGGTTGTAGCGCTGGGGAATTTTTCTCCAGAACCGTGCGACAGACATCATCACACCCCCAGGATATGGACCGCGACCGTGGCCCCTGTTCCCCCGACATTATGGGTCATGCCGATCCTGGCGCCATCGATCTGGCGCCTTCCCGCCTCGCCCCGGAGTTGCTGAACAATCTCATAGACCTGCTTGATGCCGGTGGCGCCGACCGGGTGCCCGCATGCCTTCAACCCGCCGCTGGTATTGACCGGCAGGCTGCCGTGAAGCGCGGTGACCCCTTCCTCGGTCAGCTTTCCCGCCTCTCCTTTCTTACAGAATCCAAGGTCTTCAATGGCACAGATCTCGGCGATGGTGAAACAGTCGTGCACCTCTACGAGATCAATGTCCGCGGTCGAAAGCCCTGCCAACTCAAACGCTCTCCTGCCGGCGGCCACGGAGCCGTCAAGAGTGCTGATATCCCGACGGTCATGAAGAGTAATAGTATCGCTAGCCTGTGCGCTGGCCAGCACTTTCACCGGTGTGTCGGTGAATTCCCTCGCGCGCTCAAGGGGGGCCAGGACGACCGCTGCCGCTCCATCAGTGATGGGAGAGCAGTCAAAGAGACGGAGAGGGTCGGCCACCAGGGCAGATCTGATAACCGTCTCGGTGGTTATCTCCTGCTGGAACTGGGCGATCGGGTTCCGGGCCCCGTTGTAATGATTCTTCACCGCCACCAGCGCCAGTTGCTCGCGGGTCAGCGGGTAGCGGTTCATGTAATCGGTGGCGATCATGGCATACAGCCCCGGGAAGGTCGCTCCGACAAATCCCTCCCATTCCCGGTCCGCGGCACCGGTCAATGCATCGACGCTGGCGCCGGACGCAACATCGGTCATCTTCTCTACGCCGGCCGCAACCACGATGTCTTCCATCCCGGAGGCAACTGCAATGACAGCCTGACGGAACGAGAGCCCACCCGAGGCGCAGGCCGCCTCCACCCGTGTCGAGGGGATGTGGTAGGATGCAAGGCCGGTATAATCGGCGATGAGGGCGCCGATATGCTCCTGTTCTACAAAGCGGCCGGCACTCATGTTCCCGACATACATGGCATCAATCTGTTCTCCGGCAAGGCCGGCGTCTTCAAGGGCAAGGATACCCGCCTCGACGAAAAGGTTCCGGAACGAGACGTTCCATTTCTCTCCGAAGGTCGTGCACCCTGCACCGATAACGGCTACGTCTCTCATTTCTGCATCACGATCTTTCCCTTGTGCCGTGCGTACCGCGCGTAATCGATGTAGATGGGGTTTGACAGGAGTTTCTCCACCGACGGGGCAGCATCCCGCCTGAATTCTTCAGACTCGATCATACCTGTCACTTCAATATCGAAGGCATCGCTTCCTGCACCGGACCCGAAGGAGGCCATGAAGATCCGGTCGCCGGCTGTTGCGATATCGAGCGTGGCGGCGAGGCCGATCGGTGAGGAAGCGGAATAAGTGTTACCCAGACGGGGGACCACCAGGCCCGGCTTGATCTGCTCCGGGGAGAAACCAAGGGTTTTCGCCACACGCTGGGGGAACTTTGCGTTGGGCTGGTGAAAAACAGCATAGTCATAGTCTTTTGCGCTTTTTCCGGACTGATCAAAGATGAGCCGGACGGCCCCCTCGATGTGCCTGAAATAGCCGGGCTCCCCGGTGAAACGACCGCCATGCCGGGGATAGTCCTGCCCTTCTCTCCTCCAGAAATCCGGGGTGTCGGTGGTAAACGAGCATGTCCGGTTGATGACGGCCACGGGATCATCTCTTCCGATGACGAAGGCCGCTCCTCCTGCAGCAGCGGTATACTCCAGGGCGTCGCTCGGTGCCCCCTGCGCAACATCGGAACCGATGGCCAGGCCATAGCAGACCATCCCGCTCGAAACGAGACCCATGCAGGTCTGGATCGCGGCCGTGCCCGCTTTGCAGGCGAACTCGTAATCTGCGGCGGTCATGCAGGGCGTGGCCCCGATAGCCTCCCCAACTGTGCAGGCGGTCGGCTTCACGGCATAGGGGTGTGACTCCGACCCGACATAGACGGCCCCGATCTCTGCCGGATCAACCCTTCTCCGCTTCAGGGCATTCCTGGCGGCTTCAACGGCAATGGTCGCGGTATCCTCATCGATGTCCGGTACCGATTTGGAAAAAACCCCCAGTCCTCCGGTGACATCTTCAGCATTGGCTCCCCAGACCCGGGTAATCTCTTCGACCTTTATCCGGTAACGTGGAATATGCACACCGTAACTGATGATTCCTACCATTTTTCCTCCCGCAAAACATGCACGATCTCATCCTCTTTCATCGTCGTGGTGAGAACGGTGATATGATCCCTTTCTGCCATCCGGGGAACCAGGGGATGCACGAGTTCGGGCTCCAGTCCCTGAAGGACAACGCAGCGTGGCTTGAATGGCGTTACCCGGATAGCGACCATGGGTGACTTTCCCGATGTAACCTCGGTGAAGATGAGAGCCCTCTCGGTACTCCACCCGTAGATCCGGTTGAATTCGTTCGACGAGAGCTGGGTGATGGCATGCAGGCTGTTGATGATGGTGTATCCGAAAATTGACTGGCTCAATGAACCACAGACGGTTTTACAGCCAATGACCGCGGCGAAGGCAGAAAGGGTGACCGGTTGCGGGTAATCATGGATATCATAGATGACATCGTCATCGATATCGGCGTACAGGATCTTTCCGAACTTTTTGATATACTTGCCCCCACTCTTCTCATCGATGGTCAGGATGGTGTCAACGATCTTTCCGACAACCGCAGTCCCCGGACTCTTCCTCCTCCCGCTCTCGTAGTCGCTGATCACGGAAGGCGAAACTTCCAGATAATCGGACAGCACTCCCTGGGGGATGTTAAAACTCATCCGCCATTTCTTCAGGGCCTTGCCTGGGGAGTCTGAAAGCGTTATCTCGCCTGCCATCTTCTCTGCAAGCTGATGACGCAAATCAGATTTCATGTCCTATGATGATGATCGGGCGGGTAATATAATTAACGAATTGGTAATCGACATTTCCCGAAGACCGGCAGGAAGAGATACTCATAAATAATAGGCATCTCAATTTTGATAAAGGAAACTATGCCCGAAGATATCCCCTGCCTGAAGGC
>JAJRBS010000168.1 GCA_028679325.1 Methanoregulaceae archaeon
GATCTCTCCTTCCTTCACCGAGAAGGAGATACGATCGACGGCAACAGTCGTGCCAAATTTTTTCACCAGATCGGTGACCACAATCGTTTCAGGCATTCCGGCCCTCCAATCAGACATCGTCCCGGATACCCAGGATAAGCATCCGCTGGTCGGACTGTATCCCCCGGTTCTCATCCTTACGGATGGATACGAGGTGAAGGGGTTGTACCGGATGCCTGACATTCCCTGCTGTGATGACCCCCTCCCCCAGCAGAACGATGAACACAACGGCATAGGGTTCCGGATGGGGCGGGATCTCCTGCCCTGCCTCAAGGCAGATAACGACGATATTCGAACCCGTGGTCTTCAGGAGATCTTTTTTCACCGGCTCGTTTTGCGAGCACTCTGCCATTTTCCCGAGGTCCATCATGTCAGCCACAATCTGTCCTCTTCGTGCTTAAATCGATTGTCTGGCGATGTCATCAACGATGATCCTGCCCTAGCAAAGGGTTATGTCGGCATTGCGATGGGGGCATCCGGGATCGGTATCGTCATCGGGACCCGCTGACATCCGGTGGCAGGGGTCCGAAACCTTCCCGGGTTCGGGTCGGAATATTGGGAAAGCGAGGGCACAGGATAGAACCCCAAGCCATTGAAGCGCGAGTGGGCACGGGTCCGGCTGGTCAGATAATGGGGGGATCACCAAACGTTGATGACAACCTTCCCTGATACTTGAGGGAGAAAACATGCCGGGAGGGATGCAGTCGAAGGGGCCGGTGTATGCCGTCATCGCCGCCGCACTCTTCGGTATCAGCACCCCGCTGTCAAAGCTTCTCCTTGGCGATATCGATCCTGTCCTGTTTGCCGCTCTCCTGTATCTCGGGAGCGGAATAGGGGTGTTCCTGCTCAGTCGCCTCAGGGTGCTGACGGCTGCGCCGGGAGAGGCCCGGCTCGAGCCTGCCGACTACCCCTGGCTGGCCGGTGCGACCCTGGCCGGCGGAGTCATAGCCACCCTCTGCCTGCTCTACGGCCTGGAGGCGATACCGGCGGCAACGGCGTCGCTCCTGCTCAACTTCGAGATCGTGGCAACGACCCTCATCGCCTACTTCGTGTTCTCGGAGTACATCGGCAAGAGGGTCATGGCGGCGATCGTGATCATAACCGTCGCGAGCATCGTCTTGTCGTGGAACGCGACAGGAGATTTCGGGTTCTCCTTTGCCGCCCTTCTCATCATCGCCGCCTGCGCCTTCTGGGGGCTTGATAACAACCTGACCCGGAAGATCTCCGGGAAAGACCCGCTGGCCATCGCCACGGTCAAGGGCCTCGGTGCCGGGTCGGTCTCGCTGGTCCTCGCCCTGGTCACACGGAGCGACATGCCCGAACTCTCCATTCTTGCAGCAGCCCTGGGTGTGGGGTTCCTGACCTTCGGTCTAAGCATCGTCCTCTTCGTCCTGGCGCTCCGGGACCTCGGCGCCGCCCGGACGGGGGCCTATTTCGCCGTTGCCCCTTTCATCGGGACCGTCGCATCCCTTCTCATCTTCCGCGAGTTCCCCGGCACCGGCTTCTTCATCGCACTCGTGCTCCTTTTGGCAGGAGTGATTCTTCTTGTCAGCGAGCGGCACATCCACCGGCATCTCCACGAACGGGTCATGCACACCCATCGTCACCTGGCTGATGACCACCACGTCCACCCGCATACCGGTGAAGACATCGATGAACACATCCACGAGCACGTTCATGAGCCGGTCGAGCACGAGCATGATCATGCGCCGGATATTCATCATAGGCATGAGAGGTGAGGCACGTGGACAAGGTGGCCTGGACATGAGCATTCATCCAGTCCAACTGTCTTCTCCAAACATTTTTTAAATCGCTTAAAATAGCCAATTTACCAAAATAACCCGTTTTATTGCGTTTTTTAAGAGACCTTCATAGATTGCATACAGCGGCCGATCTTCCGTACGATCGGTCAAAACTGCATCCGATTTTCAGAAGCCCTTAGAAACGCAATACAGGGCTTTCATAAAAACCATTTTAAACAGTTTATTTAGAAAAATAACCAATTAAAACAATATTATCCTTATGATTAAGCGTCATTTCCCATGGAATCAGATTTGGCTGACATCTTCAGGGTAAACGGAGCCCAATTTGGGTTTATTTGGGATGATATGAGGTCAAGTCCCATCCTGGTTGAGACCCCCTTTCCCTACCCTCTTTTCACGTCGGGAACGGTAACCGGTTCTTTGTAAAAATGTGGTGTTGTCACTCATCTTCCGATGATCTGGGGGATCAGATCAAAGAATTGATCTTCTCTGTCCGTTATATTACCAAAGAGGGATGACGCGGAAAACGTCCACAAAACGAAGGAGCAAGCGGAGGAATTCCATCATTTCGCTTCACGCCTCCCGGGCGGACACGTTCACTGAATCGGTCATCCGGGAGATGACGCGTCTTGCGCTGGCAAACGATGCGATCAACCTCGCACAGGGTTTCCCGGACTTTCCCTGCCCGGAAGAACTCAAGGCTGCGGCCTGCGAAGCGATACGTGCCGATCACAACCAGT
>JAJRBS010000181.1 GCA_028679325.1 Methanoregulaceae archaeon
AATCTCTCAAACTCCACGAAAAGTTCCAGGGAAAGATCGAAGTACACCCGAAAGTACCCCTGAGGAACCGGAGAGACCTGGCGCTGGCCTATACCCCCGGCGTCGGGGCGGTCTGTATGGAGATCGCGAAAGACAAGGACCTCGCCTACAAGTACACCCTGAAGGCGAACACCATCGCCATCGTCACCGACGGTTCACGGGTCCTCTCTTTGGGAAACATCGGGGGCCTCGCCGCCATCCCTGCCATGGAGGGAAAAGCTCTCCTCTTCAAGAAACTCGCCGGCATCGATGCCTTCCCGATCTGTTTTGAGAATTATTACACCGAATTTGTCGATGACATCCGGAACATCGCCCCGGTCTTCGGGGGTATTGCACTCGAGGATATAGCGGCCCCGAAGTGTTTCGAGCTGGAAGAAGCGCTGCAGGACATCGGGATACCGGTGATGCACGATGACCAGCACGGGACAGCGGTGGTGGTTCTCGCAGCCATCCTGAACGCCTGCAAAGTGACGAAACGACGGTTCGATGACCTGAACATCGTCATCTCCGGAGCCGGTGCAGCAGGCTTTGCCATCACCCGGCTGTTAAAATGCATCGGATACGACCCGGACATCTGCCAGAGCGTCCATGACGTCATCGTCTGTGATACCCAGGGGATCATCCACCGGCGCCGGGAGGGGCTGTACAAAAACAAGTACAAATTCATCATCGCCGAGGAGACCAACCGGACCGGGAGGACAGGAACCCTTGCCGATGCCGTGAAAGGGGCAGATATCTTCATCGGGGTCTCGGCTCCGGGTGTTCTTTCGCCGGGGATGGTGCGGTCCATGAACACCGATCCCATCATCTTCGCCCTCGCCCATCCCATGCCCGAGATCCTGCCGGCAGATGCCTTCCGGGCCGGGGCTGTGATCGTCGGGACGGGACGGAATGACTTTCCAAACCAGATCAACTATGCCCTGGCGTTTCCCGGGATCTTCCGCGGTGCCCTCGACGTCTCTGCAACCCGGATCTCAGATGAGATGAAGGTCGCTGCTGCCCACGCCCTCGCCGGTTACATCAAACGACCGCGAAAAGACCGCCTGCTCCCGCAGATCCTCGACAGGAAGGTTGTGAAGGTCGTGGCCAGGGCCGTGAGGGAGGCAGCAATCGAGAGCGGGTGTGCACGTTCCTTCTGACATAAAAAAAACCTATCATCTAATTGTTGATTTATAGTCAACAAATGATGGATGATAGTCAACAATCGTTGAATAAGAATCGACATCTGGGAAATGTTCACCAGGATACAGGAGAGGAAAACCAGGACCCGGAGAATTTCCTGGATAAGTATGGACTATTGTTCAGGAAATCCTCCTGGCATTACTTGTTGCCTTCTGAAAAAAGTCTCTCTCATCCCGGAGAGGATAACAAACCCTTAATCTCTCCTCCGTCAATTCCTCACTTGACATGACCCTGAATCCTGCCCAGGAGAAAGCCGTCAGGACCTGCGGGATCCAGCTCGTCCTGGCCGGCCCTGGTTCAGGGAAGACACGGGTCATCACCGAGAAGATCCTGCACCTCATCGATTCCGGAGTGGCACCCGGAGAGATCCTGGCCCTCACCTTCTCCGACAAAGCAGCCCGGGAGATGATGGAGCGGCTTGAAGAGAAGACCGACACCCATGAGCTCACTATCAGCACCTTCCACGCCTTCTGTTATGCCGTCCTCGAAGAGAACGTGCTCGACTCCGGGATCAGCTTCTCCGCAGGGGTCATCAGCAGGGCCAACCAGCTCGTCTGGGGCCTCCGGAACATCGATAGCTTCGGGTTCGAGTACATCGAGGTCGGGAACAACGCCGCCGAGGTCATCGAGTCCATGATGGATGGCATCAGCTCGTTCCGGGACGAGCTGATCACCGCCGACGAGCTCGAGGCCTACCTTTCAGAGAAGAAAAAACAGGACCTCTCTCCCGAAGAAGAGGACACCACCGGGAAACTCGGCGACCTGCTGAAACTCTACCGGCACTACGAGATCTACAAGCGGAGCGGGATGCTGCTCGACTTCGACGATATGATCCACGAGACCGTCCGGCTCTTTGAACGAAAACCCCTGGTCCTGAAACGCTACAAGGACCGCTACCGCCACATCCTGGTCGACGAGTTCCAGGACACGAACTATGCCCAGCTCGAGCTCATCAAAATGCTCGCCGGGGACAACGTCTGCGTGGTCGGCGACGATGACCAGACCATCTACCGTTTCCGGGGAGCCTACCTGACAAACGTCGCCGACTTCCGGCAGCACTTCCGGGAAGCAGAGACCGTTCTGCTCGACCACAACTACCGGAACCCGGCCACGGTCCTCTCCCTTGCCCTCCAGCTGATGGACCAGGCCCCGAACCGCGAGGAGAAGGCCCTCATCACCAGGAACTCCCCGGGTGCCCCGGTGACCGTGGCCTGGTGCGAGAACGAGCGGGCAGAGACCGGCTACGTGCGAAAAGAGATACAACAGCTGCTGGGATCGACTTTTACTCCGAAGGGCGCCAAGACAGAACGAACCTACCGGCCAGGAGATATCGCCATTATCTGCCGGAGAAGGGCTGACGGGATCAAGTTCGAGCAGATCCTCCGGAGGAACGGGATACCGGTGGAGTTCGTGGGGGAGGTGGACATCTTCTCTACCCCTGCGGTACGGGACGTCGTGGCCTGCCTGAAGATCATCGACAACCCGCTGTCGGCTGGTATATCCCTGAACCGGATCATGAAGGTTGCCGGGATACCGGAGACCGTGATCCAGAGGATCAATGCCCGGGCTCGGGAGATCCGGGATCCGGCAGATGATGGTGTCTTCACAGCCATGGGGGAAGCGGAGATAATCGTCCCCGGCCACGCTATCCTGCTGCAGGAGATCCGGGGATCGCTTCTCGGCCTGATGGAAAGGAAGGATCGTGTCCCGCTGGCCGAGCTGGTCAGGACGGTGATGATGGAAGGGACAGGGACCTATGCACGGGCACTCGAGGATGAGGGAGGATCATCGGTGGCTGTGCTGAACAGGTTCCTTGAGATCGCCCGGGACTACGAGGCCATCACACGGGAGCCGACCCTCCCTGACTTCCTCTCCTATCTCTCTCTCCTGTCCGGGATCTCTCTCGATGTCACCGGCCGGCCGGACCAGGACGCTGTCCGGGTGATGACCGCCCATGCCAGCAAGGGGACAGAGTTTCCGGCGGTTTTCCTGGTAGACATGGTGGCAAAGCGGTTCCCCCTCGATTACCGGAAGAAGCCCTTCGCTGTGCCAAACGACCTCTCGCGGGGCCTGAAGACCGGTGATGACGAGAAGGCCCTCTTCCTCCAGGAGGAGAGACGGCTCTGCTACGTGGCCATGACCCGGGCCGAAGACCGGTTATACATCACCCTGGCCCGGTGGTACGGGGACCTGAAGACAGA
>JAJRBS010000046.1 GCA_028679325.1 Methanoregulaceae archaeon
CGCCCTGTCGCGATCTCACGTTGGAATCGTCCCAGAAGATTTTGAATCTGAAAGCTCATCCATCTTCCCACATCCCGGACTTCGGTCTGTTCACTTTCACCATGCACGCCGGAGGAATAAATAGGCAGTTTCTCACTTGGATCATTTGCATGGAGTCAGGTCCCGCCTTTTGTTCTGTCGGGAGAGACTGGAGGTCACGGATCGGGGATTCGCATGATTATGCCATTATCCGGAACGACACCGTTTTTCGGACCAGTTTCCATGACTCGTGGGTATGGGAATCCCGGTACGCTGCTGCCCGTGAAGAGCTTGCCCGTTTGATGGAGATCCACAAGGGCATGGCTCTGGAGGATCTTTTCCAGGGAGGGGAGTGCGAAACCTATGAGGGCACATGCTACTGTATCAGGTCCGTACAACCGCTTGATTTGCGCGAAATCGGTCATAAAATGGTCCATGACAAGCTCTCCTGCGATCTGACCCTGGTTTATGGAATCGGGAAAAAGAAAGAGCGGGAATTGAAGGAGAAGGGTTTTCATACCATAGCAGACCTGACCCGCCACCGGCATTTCGGAAAATCTGCGTTTGAAACTCTCCGTGTCCTCTCGGGTGAACCCGAATCGATCACCGGGCTCGTCTCCCGGTGGCATTCCCCGTCCCACCCACTCACGTTTCTTACCTCCGGACTCTACCGGAACAGGGATCTCCTCTTCATCGATCTCGAGACGCTTGGGTTCTTCTCGCGCCCGATCATCCTGTTCGGTCTGGCAGAGGTGCGGGAAGGGCATCTCCGTATCTCCCAGTATTTGATCCGGAGCATGGATGAGGAACTCCCTTCACTCTCCGCGGTGCATGAGATCCTCGGTGAAGACCGGGTCATCGTCTCCTTCAATGGTAAATCGTTCGATATCCCCTACCTGGCTGAGCGATCCGCGTACTATGGCCGCCCGGCCAGGATAGGGAACCCGCATTATGATCTTCTTGCTTTTTCCCGGCGGCAGTGGAAGAACCGTTTTCAGGATTGCCGGCTCTGCACGCTCGAAAAAAATCTCCTCGGGATTGAGCGTCGCGGTGATATCCCGAGTGCCATGGTCCCGGAGTTCTACGAGGCTTTTCTGACCTCCGGGAACCCCGGACCGCTGTATCCTATTGTCACCCATAACCGACAGGATCTGGTGTCGCTGGCCCTCCTCTTCGGCCTCATGCAGGGGGTGCCTGCTTGAGCGTCGAGACCCTTGTTTCCACCCTCTCAGAGAAGAATCCCTATAAAGAAGGCATCGCAGGAGTCTGCCTCTTTCCACCGAAGGAGGTTGAATACGGTACACTCGATCATCCGCTTCCTGCCGCGATCTGCACCTGCCTTGAGGAGAGGGGCATATCGCTCTACTCCCACCAGACCTCGGCGATCAACGCATTCCGGACGGGGCAAAATTTCATCCTGACAAGCTCAACGGCTTCGGGAAAAACTCTGGCCTTCCTTCTCCCCCTCATCGAGCGACTTGCGTCTGACCCTCAGGCAACAGCGCTCCTCATCTATCCCACAAAAGCTCTCGCATACGACCAGTTGAAGGCGGTGGAAGAACTCTCAACTGCCATCGGGATTAAAGTACGGGCCGCGGTGTACGATGGCGATACTCCCCGGGACAAGCGACCGGAGATACGCCGTTCCTCACGGATAGTGCTCACAAACCCCCATGAGCTCCACTATGTGCTCCCCTGGCATCACCAGTGGTCCCGCTTTCTTTCCGGGCTCTGTTGCGTCGTGATTGATGAGGGACACCGTTACCGGGGGGTCTTTGGTTCCCAGGTGGCACTTCTGATCCGGAGGCTCCGCCGGATCTGTCGGTCATACAGGTCAGATCCCCGCTTCATCATATCCAGTGCGACGCTCGCCAATCCGGAGGATTTCGCGGAAAAACTCTGCGGGGTGAATTTCGTTTCCGTGAGCGAGGACGGTGCTCCCCATGGAAAGCGGTCCTTTGTACTGTATAACCCTTATGTCAATGGTCAGGCCGGACGTTCATTTCACCGTGAATCAGCCGGCCTCATGCTCGAATGCCTCCGTCACCGGGTTCCCACTCTCGCCTTCACGGGTTCACGGAAGATGGCCGAGCTGGTCGGACTCTGGGCGCGGGAGGGGATGGCCCGGGATCGTCTGGGTTCTCCCGAAGAAATCGCCTCTTACAGAGCAGGATACCTGCCGGAGGACAGGCGGGCTATCGAGAACAGATTGAAAACAGGGGCCCTGAAAGGCGTGATCTCCACCAACGCTCTCGAACTCGGGATCGATATCGGATCCCTTGACGCCGTCATCCTTGCCGGTTACCCGGGAACAATGATGGCGACCTGGCAGCAGGTCGGCAGGGCTGGCCGTAATTGTACTGATTCTGCGGCCATCCTCATTGCAAGCGGAAACCCGCTCGACCAGTACTTTATGCGACACCCGGATCTCTTCTTCGGCCGGCCGAACGAGTGGGCGATCATCGACCTTGCCAATCCCTACATCCTCTCCGGTCATATCCTGTGCGCCTCTGCAGAGCTCCCGCTCCAGGGTTCAGATACCTCCTACTTCGGGCCCGAAATGGAGGCCGCTGTCGCAGCGCTCAGGGACCAGAAGCTTCTGTCAGATACGAAGGCAGGGGTTGTTTACTCGGGGAGCAGGAGACCACATGAACTTGTCAGCCTCGGCAGTTCTGCGGCAGATTCGTTCCGGGTTGTTGTTGCGGGGAAGACTCTCGAGACCATGGACCGGGGCCAGGCCTTCCGTGAAGCGCACCCGGGTGCAGTCCTGCTCCACCAGGGTGAACAGTACCTTGTCGAGGACGTCGATCTTCTGCAGGGTATCATCCGGGTAAAGGAGACAGACGTCGATTATTACACACGGCCTTTGAAATCTGTTGAGATCAAGATAACGGAGACAAAAGAGTCCCGTCAGACAGGAGATACGGCCTTGTCTTACGGGAGTGTCGAGGTCACTGAGAGGTATTACGCGTATAAGATCATAAGAAACGAGTCTATCCTCGGTATTGAGCCTCTTGACCTCCCGGCTCTTACTTTCATGACGAGGGCGCTCTGGTTTGAACCTCCTGAGGATCTGGAAAGGATCGTTGGAGACGGCGATGTCGACGGAGGGCTCCATGGCGTTGAACATGGCTTCATCGCCATGATGCCTTTCCATGTCCTCTGTGACCGTTGGGACATCGGCGGTATCTCGATGCCAGTCCATCCCGCGACAGGAGGACCGGTCATCTTTATTTACGATGGACATCCGGGGGGTATCGGGCTTTCCGAAAAAGCCTACTATCTCTTTGAGGATATCATGGGCAAGACGTGCCAGCTGGTCGTCGAATGCCCCTGTGAATCGGGATGTCCGTCGTGCATCTATTCTCCCAAGTGCGGCAACGATAACCAACCACTCGATAAAGCCGCAACAATCCGGATTCTCAAAGCACTATGTGCCGGTGAAGCGGGACATAGTGAGGAGAGTAAATCTTCTCCATAAAAAAGAGAAATTAGGCCTTTTCCTTGAGCACGCAGATCGAGGCCGGCTCCCGAATAAGCAGGGCCAGGCTCTCTGACACCGAGAACTCGAAACTATCACCCATGGGGCCAACAAAACCTGCGGCCATGTCCTGGCCGAGAGGCAGGGAAGCGTATTTCTTGCCGGTCGCGAGAAGGACACCCCCGCTCTTCATGACAGGTGCTTTGAACACCCCTTCGGTAACAATGGTCCTGATGTGTTCGAGCTCTGTGCCAATGCCCTGAAGGTACCTGCGATAGAGGAGGTTGAACCGGGCTGGTGACAGTGCCAGTGCGTACGGCCCGTGATAGCCGGCCTCGTCAAGGGTGATCATGGCCTGAATGACATCATCGGCAGCCTTCCCCACCGTGTTCCAGGAGGCCAGTTTCTGGGCGTTGACACCCTCGGCCGAGAGCAGTCCAGGGCTCTCAGCGGTCCCTTCAAAGATGATCGAGTCCTCCATCTGGGCTACGGTGATGGCTGCCTGCTTGAGCTGGGCCGGGAAGAAAGGGAGGCTGGTCTGTTCGTAGGCAACGAGGTCGCGGACCCCAAGGACAAAGTTCCTGCTGATCATGTGCACAGGCACGAACCTGCTTACCAGCCGGCACTCCGAGACCGTGCAGTCTTCAAGGGGGAAGCCTTTCAGCCCGAGCCCGTAAGGCCCTTCGATGTTGAGCAGCCGGCGTCCGGTCAGGATGGTCTTGGCCGCGTCCACCATGATCGTGTCGAGCAGTTTCCACGTCTCCGGTGCAATGGGTGCATCCTCCCTTCCAAGATACTTCAGTTCCATCTTTCTCACTCCTTCATCGAGCCAATCGTCGCCGGTTTCGCCGGTGATACGACCTCTTCATTCGCCGCAGCCGGAGCCTTGGCCATCTTCGCTATCTCTGCCTCGACCTCTGCGGCACCATCGGCATACCATTGCTCTTCATCCGGTGCAAGTTCCTTCAACAGCCGCAGGAACTCGCCCGCATGTACCCGCTCTTCATTGGCGATGTCAATGAGAACTTCCTTTGCGAGCTGGTTATCGATGGATTCGGCAAGTGCCGTGTAGACTGAGATCGCCTCATATTCATCAACCACCATGAGCCGTATCGCCCGGATGAGCTCGCTGTGCGTGAGTTTCCGGGAATTCATGTTTCCATAAAATGCATTGGCAAATTCAGCCATTCGTTCATGCTCCGTATCCTTTGGTAAGGGTCTTATGCGAACAAACGACCCTTTCACCGCTAATTCACCCTTTCGCTATTTATAAATGTGGTTCAATTGAAGAATTGCCAAAGGAGTCCGATACGATCAGACGCCTCCATTTGGGAATCACGAAGACGGAAAAAAGACTTTTATCATTCGCATTCTCTGCGGGGGATGTGTCGTTATTGCAAGGGATGTTCATTCTTGTCCCCTCTCCCAATACCCTTGTAAATCCACCCCTGTTCGATAAACCTGTCCGGATCCACGATATTCCTGCCGTCAATGAGTACCGGATGAACTGTTCCCGCCATTATACCGGGGGCTAAAGAACGGTACTGGGAATGACCTGTGAAAATTGCGATTCCATCCGTCATCTTGACAGCTGAAT
>JAJRBS010000060.1 GCA_028679325.1 Methanoregulaceae archaeon
ATTTTGCTTCTCGTCTTTTCGACTCTGTTGATTGCCGGATGTACACAGCAACAACCTGCGGCAACACCGGCTGTAACAGCAAGACCAACTGTCCCGACCGAGATTAAACAGGAAGTAGCGAACATTACGAATCAGACGAAGCAGGAAGTAGCGAACATCACGAATCAGACGAAGCAGGAAGTAGCGAACATTACCAACCAGACGAAGCAGGAAGTTGTGAACATCACAAACCAGACAAAACAGGACATCGCGAACAAGACGAATGAATCGAAGCAGGAAGTAGCGAACGTCGTCAATAATACCAGACAAGAAATAGCGAACAAGACCTAGAATCCCATTTTTTTAACACTTTTCTTAACAGACTGTTCGAGTACTTTCAAAAAATGTTCGAGTACTTACAAAGAACTATTTAAAAAGAGCCGCTGGAGGGATTCGAACCCCCGGCCTGCTGATTACGAATCAGCCGCTCTACCACTAAGCCACAGCGGCGCGTATCCCATACGTTCGTCCTGAAAGAATATTAAACATGACGAGGGGCAGGACCTTATGAATAGCCCCGCATGGTGGTAACGCTCTCGCTTTGGGGCTTTCCGGCAGGAGTCTCGATCTTCCCGAACTTGGATTCGTAGTCCGCGAAGGTCTTCGTGAAAACGGCCAGCAGGTTTTTAGCATGCTGCGGGGTGATGCTCACGATGGCCTTGGCCCGGGCCTGGTTGACCCCCGGGATCTGGTGCAGGAAGACGAAGGTGAACTCGTCGTCCTTGTAAGCGATCTGGATCATATTGCTATAGACGGGATCCAGGGTCTGCGGGATGTTGACCGCTATCTCGTGCTGGGACATGAATACAGGTATCCTGCTCCCGGAATAAGGCTTTTCTGAAGTGCCCGAAAACGCGGGGAGTGAAAATCCCGTCTTTCCGGCATGCCCTGGCAGGCCAGGAAGGAGAAAAAGATTCATACCGGCCGGCGAAATAGTTTCAGTGTGCATGGCAGGGGTCCTGAACTCAGCATCTCATCCGTCGTTTCCGTCTCACGGTGCCCGATCAGGTATGCCCTCGGGAAGAAAGAGAAGAACCCCGAGTCATGGCGCTATACCCTGACCAAGCAGCTCTCCCTCCACCTGGGTGAGGAGCTCGACGCCAAGACGGTCTGGGAGGAGGCCTGCCTGGTAAACGACAACCCTGACCCGTCCCAAAAACCGTTCCTGAGCGAGATGGTCCGGCTCTGCGGCGGAAAAAACGACTGGCGGGCTGCCACCGCAACCGATGTTCCGGTGAGGTCCGGAAGCTATGGGATCCATGGGACGGTCGACAGGATTTTTGAAAATGAGCCTTATTTTGCCATCGTCAGGTCGAGCACCGCTCCTGCACACGGGGTCTATACCGCCGACAGGCTCCGTGTCACGGGATATACGATCTGTCTCCGGGAGATGCTCGGTGACCATGTCAAGGGGGGGACCATCGAGTACCTCCCCTCCGGCGCATCCCGGTTAGTTATCGTCGAACCGCGGGATAAGAGAAGGTTCCTCCAGGCACTCTCCGAAACCCGGAGGATCGACGAGGGAGGTCTGCCCCGGAGACCCTTCAGGCCGCCCTGCTCCCACTGTCCATATGAGGGTGACTGCGAAGACACGGAAGGTACACGGCTTTCAGAGCTCCTCTGAAACGTGCTGTCGACCGTTCATTCAAGGGTGAAGTAAAAGGCCGCACCCTCGTCGACTTTTCCCTCGGCCCATATCTGGCCGCCGTGGCGTTGGATAATCCGCTGGGCGATGGCAAGACCGATCCCGGTTCCCTCGTACCTCTTTTCGTCGTGGAGCCGCTGGAAGACCGAGAAGAGTTTGTCCACGTATTTCATATCAAACCCGACTCCGTTATCCCTGACAAAATATACCGTGTGTCCGTCCGATTCCATAGATCCTATACTGATGAGGGCTCTCTCCCTGTCTCGGGTAAACTTCAGTGAATTGGAGATAAGGTTATAGAAGACCTGCTTGACCAGCGCCGGGTCACCTTTACAGGGAGGGATCTCACCCACAGAGACATCTATGGTCCTTCCCTTCTCCAAGGGGAGGAGCTCATCGACGACCTCATGAGCCAGCTGGGCAGGATACAACTGCTGTTTCGCCAAAGGTTGACGTGACATCCGGGAGAAGTTGAGGATGGCATCGATCAGGTTGCCCATCCTCTGGGCATTCGACCGGATCCGCCCGATATATTCCTTCCCGGAAGAATCCAGCCTTTCGGCATATTCGGTGGCCAGGATTGATGAGAAACCATCGATTGCACGAAGCGGGGCCCTGAGGTCATGCGAGACTGAGTAGCTGAAGGCCTCCAGTTCCCGGTTTGCTGTTTCAAGGTCTTTCGTCCTGTCTGAAATCCGCTGTTCAAGTTCCTCGTTCAGCCTGCGGATATCATCCTCAACCTGTTTTAACGTGGTGATATCGACCAGTATGCCCCTGATGCCCATGACTTCGTTTCCTTTCACGATAGGAGAGGAATAGACCATGACCCGGAGATTAGGGGCATTACGCCGGACCACTGTATACTCTGAAGATTCTGCTGACCTCCCCTGCATGACACCCGTGAAATTCTCCATTGCCCTATCCCGGTCCTGGGGGTGGATGAAATGGAGAAAATTGAGGCCGGCATTCAGATCATCCTCGCTGTAGCCAAACAACTGGAATGCAGGCTTGTTGACGTATGTGAGCGTTCCTGACCGATCTATCTCGAAGATGACCTGGGGGAGGAGATTGGCGAGATCCCGGAATTTTCTTTCACTCTCGATAAGGTTCTGCTCGATGACCTTTTTATCAGTAATATCTCTCCCGACGGACTGGTACTCCATGAGTCTGCCGTCCTGATCAAAGATAGCCCTGTCATTCCAGTGATGCCACCGGATCTCGTTATCTGACATGCGAATACGATGTTCGATAGTTCCTGTGGGCTTGTCCGGGGTGAGGGAGGAGAAATAGCGTCTCAGGAGTTCTCTGTCCTCTGGGGGTATTGACGGTTTGATTCTTGTTCCCCGGATATTTTCACAATCCAGGTTGAAGTAGCGGCAATACGCCTCATTTGCAAAGACATGGGTCCCATCAGGGAGAAAGCGGGCGATCATCTCGGTCTGGCCTTCAACGACTGCCCGGTACCGTTCCTCGCTCTCCTTGAGATCCAGTTCCCGCTCCCGGAGCTGGGTGATCATGCCCTTTAACTTGTCGACGAGAGCATTGACACTCTCTTCAATCTTCGCCATTTCGAGAGCAGACGAAGGGGCAAGCCTGTGGTCCAGGTCTCCCTGGGCAATCCGGTCAACATCATCCACGATCTGCCGTACCGGAGAAGAAAGACGCCGTGACGCGATCAGGGCCAGGACCACACTCATCAGGATTGCGATTGAGGCAACCATCCCATGGAAGAACAGCAGGTTGTTCAGGGCCGTCTGCACACCCGACATATCATAGGTCAGGAGAAGGATCCAGCTTGTATCCGAAGCGTACAGGGGATCCCGGATATCAACGAGAATGAACCTGGTGACTGTGGAGTTGGCACGATCAACAATTTCCACCGGTTGCTTCTCTGTAATCACCCGGTCAAGAATTTCACTGAGCGCTGCATCGGCTTTTTTTCCGGTGCCGATCTCCCTCTTCACGGTATCATAGGCCCGGATCTCCCGGATACTGGGATTATGATACGCGATTGCCAGGAGGGGCTCGCGGTATTCCATACCAGCCCTTTCTTCCATCTCTTCCTCGACGAGCCCGAGTTCAAAAATGTACCGGTGGTCGGGTGATGGCATATAGGCGTATTTCCGCAGGTTCCCGGTCTCGACCTCCTTGACCACCCTGTCAGGGAAAAAACCATCCTGCGTGATGATCGACCTGAGATAATTGTAGGTATAGGGCCACTGGGAGAAATCCAGACCAAGATCAGGTGAATAGGTGGTATACTCGATCATCATGGAGTCATTGATCACGTAGATATCCATCGCCCCCCCAAGGTCTTCCTTGATTCCCTGGAGGTCCATCTTCGATGGGGCTCTCCCGGACATCTCGTACTCCTGAAGAATCGTGGAAAACCCCGTCTTCATCCTGACATTCAACGCATCATCATAAAGACGGAATCCCGCATCCACAATCCGGATTGACTGGTCAAGATCGGCTTCCGTCTGCTGCTGCATCCTTTTCGCATTATTCTGGTATGTCTCCTCAGCCTGCCGGTAGTCAATGTAGGTGACCGCCGATGCTACCAGAAGGACGATGATCAGGATGTAAAAAAGGAGATATCGCGAAAAAGGCGGCTGTAATTTCTTTTCCCTCCCTCCTGGCCTTGGACTCTCCACACGTCGGTCTTGTATCTCTTTAACA
>JAJRBS010000061.1 GCA_028679325.1 Methanoregulaceae archaeon
TGCCGGACCATGCCGAGGAACCGGTTGTTCAGTATCGCCACCTTCACCGGGATCTTGTTGGAGGCAACCGTGGAGAGCTCCTGGATATTCATCTGGAAGCTCCCGTCACCGGCGATATCAAAGACAACCTCGCCGGGGCAGGCTAGCTGGGCCCCCATGGCCGCCGGGAAGCCGTATCCCATGGTCCCGAGACCTCCGGAGGTGATCCAGGAACGGGGCCTGCGGAAGCAGTAGTACTGTGCCGTCCACATCTGGTTCTGGCCGACCTCGCTGACGATGATACCTTCACCCCTGAGGATATCGGAAAGGCTCTCGATAATGAACTGCGGCCGGAGGACCCCGTCCTTCTTGTAGACGAGGGGGTGCTTCTCCCTCCACGACCGTATCCGGGAGACCCACGGGTCATAGGACTTCTTCTTCTTCAGCTTCGCAATCATGTCCTGCAGCACGAGCCGAACGTCCCCCACGATCGGTATGTCGACTCTCTTGTTCTTCCCGATCTCGGCGGGATCGATGTCGATATGGACGATCCGGGCCTGCGATGCAAAGGTGTCGAGTTTCCCTGTCACCCGGTCATCGAACCGTGCACCGATGGCGATGAGCAGGTCGGACTCGGTCACGGCATAGTTGGCGTAGCGTGTGCCATGCATCCCGAGCATTCCCAGGTTCAACGGGTGGTCGCAGGGGACGGATCCGAGGGCCATCAGGGTGCAGGTCACCGGTATCCCTGTCATCTCCATGAATGCCAGGAGCTCCCCCGAGGCATTGGAGGAGATGACCCCCCCGCCGGCATAGATCAGGGGTCTTTCCGCCTCAAGGATGAGGTCGATGGCCTTGTCGATCTGCTTGGCGTGCCCGCGGATGGTTGGCTGGTAACCCCGGAGGGTCACCGGTTCCTGGAGAGGGAACTCGTAGTCGATCTGTTTGTTTGCGACATCTTTCGGGATATCGATCAGGACCGGCCCCTGCCTCCCGGTTCCGGCGATATAAAACGCTTCCCGAAGGACATGGCCAAGGTCTTCTGCCCGCTTGACCAGGTAGTTGTGTTTTGTGATCGGCAGGGTGATGCCGGTGATATCAGACTCCTGGAAGGCGTCGTTTCCGAGCAGGCTGGTCGGCACCTGGCCGGTGATGGCCACCATCGGGACAGAGTCCATGTAGGCCGTCGCTATCCCGGTCACCAGGTTACAGGCACCGGGCCCGGAGGTGGCCAGGCATACCCCGACACGGCCGCTGGCCCGGGCGAACCCGTCAGCGGCGTGCGCTGCAGCCTGTTCATGCCGTACAAGGATGTGCCGCAATGACGAGTCGTAGAGTTCATCATATATCGGCAACACCACACCGCCGGGGTAACCGAATATGGTCTCCACCCCTTCGCGCTGCAGCCCTTCAATCAGGATCTTTGCTCCGGTCTTCACGCTTATTCCCTCAGCAATCTGTTCATTCCGGCAATAACCGCCTCGACGCTTGCCATGATGATGTCGGTGCGGGCGCCTCGTGAGGTAATTATCTTTCCGTCTTTACTTAATCTTACCGTCACATCCACGAGAGCATCGGTTCCTCCGTGGATGGCATCGACATGATACTCCTCGAGATCGATGTCTCCTACGGCCGCCACCGATCTCCGGAGAGCCCCCATTGCCGCGTCCACCGGTCCGGTCCCGGTCGAAGCGCTGGTTATCTCCTCCCCCTTCACCCGGAGGGTCACGGAAGCGGTGGGTATGACGTTGCTCCCGCTTACCACCGTGAACTGCCTGAGCTCCAGGACCGGCCGGGAATCGATGGCCATGACCGCTTCAGCGACAGCCATGAGGTCCGCATCTGTAATCCGCATACCCTTATCCCCGAGCTCTTTGATCCGGGAGAGTATCTCTGCCAGCTGATCCTTGTCAGGGTGGAAATCGAACTCGGCCAGGGCCGCCTCCACAGCTGCCGAACCAGAGTGCTTTCCGAGCAGGATCCGGCGTTTCCTCCCGATCATCTCCGGCGGGACCGGCTCGTAGGTGCTCGGTTCCCGGAGCACACCATGGGCATGGATCCCGCTCTCGTGGGTGAAGGCCATCTCACCGACAATGGCCTTGTTGGTGGGGAGAGGCACACCGGTCAGACGGGAGACCGTGGACGAGAGGGGGTACAGCTCGCGGGTCCTGATACCGGTCCGGTGATCGTAGAGTATCTCGAGGGCCATTACCAGTTCCTCAAATGCCACGTTCCCGGCCCTCTCCCCGAGCCCGTTTACCGTGGCATGGGCACACCCGGCCCCCGCCCGGAGAGCGGCTAGAGTGTTTGCCATCCCCATGCCGAGGTCGTCATGGCAGTGGATGGAGAGGGGGGCCAGGCAGAGCTGAGGTATGAGCTCCGCGACCCTTTCCGGAGTGAGGAGGCCGACCGTGTCGCAGAAACAGAGACGGTCTGCACCCCTGTCAAGGCCGCCGGCATAGACTTTCCTGATGAAGTCGGGGTCGGCACGTGAGGCATCCTCGCCAGACAGCTCGACGATCAATCCCCGTTCCTTAGCGTAAGCGACGGCCTCCATGGCCATGCCATAGACCTGCTCCCGGGTCTTTCTCATCTTCTTCTCGATGTGGAGGTCGCTCACCGGGATGACCAGGTGCACCGAGTCTGCCCCGCAATCCGCTGCATAGTCTATGTCAATCTTTACGGCACGGACATAGGTGCAGATCTCGGGAGCAAGTCCGGCATCGGCAATGAGCCGGAGAGCCTCCCGCTCTCCGGCAGAGGCTGCTGCAGAACCGGCCTCGATGACCTGCACGCCGACATCAGACAATCGTGAGGCGATCTCGAGTTTTTCATCCGGTGTTAACGAGACTCCGGGAGTCTGCTCCCCGTCCCGCAGGGTGGTATCGAAAAAACGGACTCCGTTAGCGAATAAAACGATCTGTCATGGAAAAATCCACCACAATCTCAGTGTATTACTCCCGCTTGTATAAAAAAAGTGGTTTTGGACAGAGCGGCGGCCCGCACAGGAGCGGCCATTTTCGCACTGCCTTTTGGGATTTGGTTTTTCGATCAGGCTCCTGTTTCAGGTGCCGCAACAACCCCTTCCTGCCCGGAATCGTACAGGAGCGAGAGATACCGCGAATAGAACACGGCAATGAACGGGGCGATGATGAGATTGAGCAGCCAGCCGATGTAGGGTATGACTCCGAAGACGATCGAGACGATGACGACGATTACTCCGACCACAATCAGGGAGAGGATATAGTGCCCCCAGCCGATCCGGCCGATGGTGTCCTTAATGGCACCGAAACTGAAGGCATCTCCCATCCGGCCCGAGCGGGCGAAGCGTATCAGGCCGATAACAGCAAACAGGCCGATGATGAAACCGACGATAAGGGCGATGATGACGCCGAGGATCACAGCGCCGATAATGGGGAGTATATCCTCGAAATTGGGCCCTGCTGATACCGCGGTCATGATCGCGCCACCGATGGTCACGGCAAGAATAATGAGGACGGGGATGGCGTAGATGAACGTGATGATCAGGTATTTGATACCGTCGGAGAACAACTTTCCGTACCCGGACACGGCCGGGAGGGGCACCTCGCCCCGCAGGATCTTCATCTGGTATCCCTGGTAGAATGCAGAGAGGAAGATGGCTGCGATGACCGCGACGATAAAAATGCCGATAAAGGCGCCGAAGTCCGGCATCGTGCCGGTCATGAGCGAAGGTATCAGGGTGAGGAAACTGAGCATTATCGGGATGCCCGGAAGAATGGCGAGGATGATAAGGATGATCCACGTGCCAATGTTGCCGAGGAGCCCTTCCTTTGCATATCCAAAGGAATTTTCAAGAAGCTTACCAATATCCATAGATTTCACCTTTTTATTCTATTGGTATCCGGCAAAATATAGATAAGGCTTCTGTGTCGTTCGGAAAATGGGTTGTTGGGGAGGGTTCTTGCTGCCCGACCTAATGCCTGAAATACCGGACCCCGGTGAAGATCATCGCCACATCGAGCGTGTTGGCCGCCGCGATAACCTCTTTGTCACGGATTGACCCTCCCGGCTGGACCAGGGCCGTCGCCCCGGCCGCAGCGGCGACCTCCAGCGTGTCAGGGAAGGGAAGGAAGGCATCCGATGCCACCACCGATCCTACCAGGGAGTGGAGCGATTTGTCGATGGCGATCTTTGCAGCGTCGACCCTGCTCATCTGGCCGGCCCCGATGCCGAGGGTCCTGGTTTGATCAGCGAAGATGATGGCATTACTCCGCGTGTGCCTGCAGACCCTCCATGCCAGATGAAGGGCTCTGAGTTCCGCGGGGGTCGCGTCCCGGTCGGTAACCACCTTCCAGTGTTCCGTGTACGGCGGGGTCGACTGCCAGAGGAGACCGCCATCAATGCTCCGGAATTCGGGCCCGCCAGCACGGGCAGGGAGCGTGACCACTCTCAAATTTTCACGCCGGCTCAAAAGAACAAGGGCATCCGGCGTGAAGGAAGGAGCCGCCAGGACCTCGACGAATGTCGAGCAGATCTCTTCTGCCAGGGGTGCTCCAACCTCGCGGTTGACAGCAACAATGGAACCGTAGGCTGATACCGGGTCGACCTCCCGGGCATGGAGGTATGCGGTGAGCGGTTCGTCTCCCACAGCGACGCCGCAGGGATTGTTGTGCTTCACGATAACCGCTGAGGTCTCTTCAAACTCACCGCTCAATGCCGCTGCGGCATGGAGGTCCAGGTAGTTGTTATAGGACATCTCCTTTCCCTGGATGGGTGTTATCGCCGCTATCCCTTCCTCCCCATAGACCGCCCCCTTCTGGTGGGGATTCTCGCCGTACCTGAGTTCGCGCCGGTTCCGGAACTGGAGGGTAAGCACACCGGGGATCTCCTCGCCGACAGACTGGAAACGGTTACTGATAGCTGCTTCGTAAGCCGCGGTCCTGGCAAAGGCCTTCTTTGCCAGGGAGAACCGTTCGGTGAGGCTGAACCCCCCGTTGTCGAGCGCCCGGGCTACGAGTCCGTAATCCGAGGGGTCAGTTATCACTGTCACGTAATGGTAGTTCTTCGCCGCCGCCCGGATCATGGCCGGGCCCCCGATGTCGATATAGTCGACCAGTTTCCCGAGATCGGGTATGGAGACGACCATCTCCTCGAAAGGATAGAGATTGGCCACCAGCAGGTCGATAGGGTGGATGCCGTGATCGCTCAGGGCCTGTTCATCGATTCCTCTCCTGGCCAGCAGCCCGCCATGGACCTTCGGGTGCAGGGTCTTGACCCTTCCGTCCATCAGTTCCGGTGAACCGGTATAGGCAGATACTTCGGTGAAATCGATATCTGCATCTTTCAGGATCTTTCCGGTACCCCCGGATGAAAGGATCTTGACGTCGTGGGAGTCAAGTGTCCTTGCCAGCTCCAGGATGCCGCGTTTGTCCCATACAGAGAGGAGGGCCCACTTCATGAGAGTGTATTGGCCGAAGTACGATATCAGGCTGACTCCCGTCCCAGCGGTTATTTGCTCCAACGTCTGGTAATAAGGAAGTTATTTTATAGAACCCCAATGCAATAACTATCTGGATGCCGTATGGTTCATGACACAGAAGAGGAATTTAAAGAGTCTGATCAGAAAAATGCGGCAGAATATTCCTCTGATACACCATCCTCCTCCCAGGACAGGTTGCAGAAGGACTACCAGGAACTGCACGAACGGTTTCTCCGCCTTGCCGCTGATTTCGATAACTTCCGGAAGAGGACGGCGAGGGATCTCGAGGCCCAGGTGAAGTTTGCCATCGAGGAGTTCGCCATTGAGCTCCTCGAAGTCATCGACAACTTCGAACGGGCGGCCAGGGCCGATGAGACCGGGGCTGGCGAGGGGCTCACCCAGATCCACAAGCTCTTCGAGACGGTCCTCGAGAGGCACGGTATCCGTCCGATCACATCGGTGGGGAAACGATTCAACCCTGCAGAGCACGAGGCGGTTGTGTGCATCGCCTCGGACCAGGAAGAAGGGACAATTGTAGAGGAATACTGCCGGGGATACTGCATGCACGACCGGGTGATTCGTTGCGCCCGCGTGGCTGTATCCAAAGGAAGAGAAGGTGAATGAGAGTGGCAAAAGAGAAGGTGCTGGGTATCGACCTTGGCACAACATTCTCCTGCATGTCCATCATGGAAGCAGGAAAACCGATCGTTATTCCGAATGCAGAAGGGGGAAGGACCACCCCCTCGGTGGTAGCTTTCACCCGGGACGGTGAGCGGCTGGTCGGCAGCCTGGCGAAGCGCCAGGCAGTCACCAATCCCACCCGTACTATCCAGTCCATCAAGAGGAAGATGGGGACCACCGACCGGATAAAGATCGACGATAAGTCCTATACCCCCCAGGAGATATCGGCCATGATCCTGCAGAAGCTGAAGGTCGATGCCGAGGCCTACCTGGGAGAGAAGATCACGAAGGCGGTCGTTACCGTCCCGGCCTACTTCAACGATGCCCAGAGGCAGGCGACCAAGGATGCCGGGAAGATCGCCGGGCTGGATGTGCTTCGGATCATCAACGAGCCCACGGCAAGCGCCCTTGCCTATGGTATCGACAAGGAGGCGGATGTCACCGTGCTGGTCTACGACCTCGGGGGAGGCACGTTCGATGTGTCTATCCTGACCCTTGGCGACGGAGTCTTTGAAGTCAAGTCGACCGCGGGGAACAACCATCTCGGCGGAGACGATTTCGACCAGAGGGTTATGGACTGGCTTATAGATGAGTTCCGGAAGAAAGAGGGGGTGGACCTCAGGTCTGACCCCATCGCCCTGCAGCGGCTCCGGGACGCGTCCGAGAATGCAAAGATCGAACTCTCGCAGAAGTCGAAAACCACGATCAATCTTCCTTACATAACCTCTGGCCCGACCGGCCCAAAATTCCTTGATGTCGACCTGACCCGGGCCAAACTCGAGCAGCTGATCGGGGATCTCATCGAATCGACGGTCCAGCCGGTGCGGCAGGCCCTGGCAGATGCCAAGCTCTCGCCCGAAAAGATCGACCATGTCCTCCTGGTGGGGGGATCGACGAGGGTGCCGCTGGTCCAGGAGACCATCAGGAAGATCCTTGCCAAGGAGCCGGACAAGGGAATAAATCCCGATGAGTGTGTGGCCCTCGGTGCAGCCATCCAGGGAGCAGTCCTGACCGGTGAGACCAAGGACATCGTCCTCCTGGATGTCACCCCTCTCACCCTGGGCATCGAGACCCTGGGTGGAATCGCCACCAAACTGATCGAACGGAACACCACCATACCCACCCGGAAGAGCCAGATCTTCAGTACAGCGGCCGACAGCCAGACCAGTGTTGAGATCCATGTGGTCCAGGGTGAACGGGCCCTGGCCAAGGACAACTTCACCCTGGGAAGGTTCCAGCTGACAGGAATTCCTCCGGCGCCGAGGGGTGTGCCCCAGATAGAGGTGACCTTCGATATCGACGCCAACGGTATCATCCATGTCTCGGCAAAAGACCTTGGCTCCGGGAACGAGCAGGCCATCACCATCAAGGGTGACCGGCGGCTATCAGAGGACGAGATCAAGAAGATGGTGAACGAGTCCACGAAGTTCGAGGCCGAGGATAAGGCGCGGAGGGAGGAGATCGAGGTCCGGAACCTCGCCGATACTGCCGTCTTTAACGCCGAGAAGATGCTTCGGGAGAGCGGGGACAAGATCGATGCCGCCGACCGCGAGAAGGTCCAGGAAGGGATCGACAAGGTCAGGAAGGCACTTGAAGCAGACAACCCGGAAGAACTGAAAAAGCAGATGGAGGCCTTGACCGAGGCCGTCTATGCTGTAACCACGAAAATGTACCAGAAGATCCAGGCGGAACGCCAGGCGCATCAGGAACCAGAATCCGCCTCCGGATCACCAAAGGATGAAACCGTCGTCGATGCCGATTATACCATGAAAGACGAGTGAATATGGCCGCTGAGGACTACTACGATATCCTCGGGATACCACGGAATGCCGATGAGAAGGAGGTGAAGAAAGCCTACCGTAACCTGGCCCGGAAGTTTCACCCCGATGTCTGCAAGGAACCGGGTGCTGAGGAGCGGTTCAAGAAGATCAACGAGGCGTATGGGATCCTCTCCGACCCGCAGAAACGTGCCCAGTACGACCATCTCGGGCACGAGACCTACACCCAGGCCTCCAAGGGTTCGTACTCCGGTAGTGGCGGTAGCGGTGGTTTTTCCGCGGATTTCAGTGGTTTTGGCGACATATTCGACTTTTTCGGGGGAGGGTTCGGGGGACCTCGCCAGGCCGGCCCCCGGGCCGGGGGCGATATGCTCATGCGGCTCCAGATCTCTCTCGGAGACGCGGTCTTTGGTGCCGACAGGGAGATCGAGATCTCCCATGCCGAGCCGTGCCCTGCCTGTGAGGGTACCGGGAGCGAGACCAGGAAGAGGACCAGTTGCCCGCGATGCGGCGGCAGCGGTCAGCTCCGCCAGATGAACCAGACAATCTTCGGCCAGTTCGTCAGGATGAGCACCTGTCCCGACTGCCGGGGCTTGGGAAAGGTGCCGGAGACACGGTGCCGGCAGTGCCGTGGCAGCGGTACAGCCCAGGTTCGGCGGAAGATAAACGTCCATATCCCGGCCGGGATCGACACCGGCATGCGGCTGCGCATGGAAGGTTACGGTGAAGCAGGGGATATTGGGGCTCCGAACGGGGACCTCTTCCTCGAGATCGCGGTGAGGCCGCACGATCGTTTCTCCCGGCGTGGAGATAACCTGGAAATGATCCAGGAGATAACACCGGCGCAGGCAGTGGCCGGATCGGTTGTGCCCGTGGAGACCATAGACGGCAAGCAGGTCGATCTGACGATACCCCCCGGTATCCAGCATGATACAGCGCTGAAGATTACCGGCGAAGGGGTCCGGAGACGGGGCCGGCCCGGTGACCTGCTGGTGCGGGTGAAGATCCGTATACCGAAGCAGTTGACCCCGGAAATGAAGGAGCTGTACGAGAAGATCCTCGAGCTCGAAGGCTCCTCCTCCTCCCCTGAAAAGAAGGGCTTCTTCTCCGGGCTTATGGGTAAGAAATAATGTCCCAGTCCTTACCAGAACACGGGCAGAGGAACCGGGTGGCAGGACCGTCATTTTTCTTACCCGGGAATCAGGGTCAGGGAAAGGGTCCATGAGACTCATCTGTGAACTCTCCGGAGAGCATCCGGATCTGCCGTTCGCCGAGCTCGAACTGATTGGGCGGGAAACAGCACGGAACCCCCAGGTGGCTGTGATCGAAACCGATTCACCATCGCTTGCCGGTCGCCTGTCGCTGACCCGGTATGTCCTTGCCTATCTGGGGGAGTGCGAGGCCGATCTCCCCTCGTTTACGTCGCTGTTAAGAGAGCTTGAGCTTACCCCCTCGTCCCCGTTCTCGGCCCGGGTCAGGATAGTGGCCGGCTCCTCTATGACCCTGGCCGTCCCGGAACTCGAGAAGATCATGGGATCAGCGATCCGGGGAAGGGTCCGGCTCGTTGACCCTGCTGTCGAGTTCAGGGCCGTCTTCTCTGCCGACCGGTGTTACATCGGCCGAGTCCTGTACCGGACAGAACCCCGGGAGTTCAGTCAGCGGCGTCCGGGATCGCGGCTGTTCTTTCACCCCGGTGTCATGATGCCCCGGATGGCCAGAGCACTGGTGAACATCTCCCTTGTCCGTGAAGGTGAGCCCCTGCTCGATCCTTTCTGCGGCACGGGGGGTATCGTCCTCGAGGCGGCTCTGGCCGGGGCCCGGGGGATCGGATGCGATATCGACAGGGTCATGGCAGCCGGGAGCAGGAAGAACGTCCCTGCCGGAGACTTTCTGGTGGCAGACACCTCTACCCTCCCGTTCGGGGACTCATGCATCCCGGCAGTGGTGACAGATCTCCCGTACGGGCAATCGGTCTCTGTGGGGGCTTCGAGCCTAGAGGCACTATACCATGATGCACTCCATGAGATACGGAGGGTTCTTGTTCCGGGCCGGAGAGCTGTTGTGGTGACCCACCGGGATATCGATCCCCTGACAGACGGCCTTTTTTCAATCGTTGGCTCGTACCGCCAGAGGGTCCACCGGAGCCTGACCCGGAGAATCCTTGTGCTGCGGAAATGATGTCTCCTTTCTCTCCGGCTTGGAAAAAAAATAATTGTCTATCAGAACAGATCTCTATGCTATCCGACTGGGGCCGGCAGCTCCGGGTGATCTGATGAAGACCGTTTCTGTCTGCAGCATCTCCGATACCGGGATCAGGCCTGCAAATGAAGACGCGTACCTGGTCAGCCGGCTCACCTGCCCTTTGGGTGACTACTCCCTTCTTGCCGTGGCGGACGGGCTCGGCGGCCATCCGGCCGGGGAAGTAGCAAGCCACCTCGCTGTCCGTACCCTGGAAAAGATCCTGCGTGAACAGCTGCAGTCCCTGACCGACCCGGGGATCGATTCATTGAGAAGCCTGTTATCCCTTGCCTTCTCTGAAACAAACCGGACCATCGCCGATCTCGCGGAAACACAGCCGGAATGGTATGGTATGGCCACCACCCTGGTTGCCGCCCTGGTAGCAGAAGACGACCTCTGCGTGATCGGGAATGTCGGCGACAGCCGGGCTTATCTGATCTCGGACAGTCTGGAACGGATCACCCGGGACCACTCCCGTGTCCAGGAACTGGTGGACTGCGGGGTCCTCTCCCCCGAAGAGGCAGAACATCACCCTCAGAAGAACATCGTAACCAGGATTGTCGGCAGGAGGGGAGACGCTCCCGACATCTTCACCTGCCGGCTGGGGTCGTCCATTCTCCTCCTCTGTACTGATGGCCTTTTCGATGGCCTGTCCGAAAGGAGGATCCTCTCCGTGACACGGGAGGCTGAATTTCCGGATCTCTGCCGTGAGCTGGTCAGGGAGGCTAAAGAGGCCAGCAGGGACAATATCACCGTGGTTGCAGCGAAATGGCCGGGTGAGACCGGACCTTCACCAGGTGACCGATAAGGCTCGTGATCCCTGCCCCTGGCTGACACCCGGTCTTTTTTTACTGGTCAGAGTCGCCGGAGTTTTTTGTCGACCTTCTCGAAGAAATGACGCCCGATGTCAACGAAGAGAGCAGGGTCCCGGGACTTCATCACCCGGATGGATGACTCCGCCGGGAGATCAATGCTCTTCTGACCGTCAATGACCAGGGTGGCGGGCTTGGCGCTCACGATCCGTATCTCGAGCGATCGATCGGCGCTGATGAGGTGGGGCCGGGATGAGAGCATATAGGGGGCCAGGGGTACCAGCAGGACCCCTTCCACCTTGGGGTCCACGATGGGCCCGCCCGCACTCATGGAGTAGGCCGTGGACCCGGTCGGCGTGCTGATCAGTATCCCGTCACCCCTGAACTCCTCTGAGAGAATGCCGTCGATAACAATCCCGAACCGGAGCATCTTTGCCGGGCGGCTGGTCACGATCAACACTTCGTTCAGGGCCTCTCCGAGTTCCCGATTCCCGGTGGAAAATGAGAGCCTCATCCTCTTCTCCACGGCGAACCCATCGGCAATGGCCATCAGCACATCAAAGGCTTCGTCCTTTTCTATGTCAGCTAAAAAACCGACCTCTCCCCAGTTGATGCCGATGACCGGGAACTGCCGTGGCATCCTCTGCACTGTAAACAGGATTGTTCCGTCACCGCCAACGATCGCCACCAGGTCGGGCTCCACCTTATCGAGAGCGATACCCGGCCTTCCCATCGCATCAGCGGTCCTTTCTTCATAGAAGACCTCGTACCCCCCTGCTTCGAGCCGATCACCCAGAGACGCAGAGAAAGAGAGTGCGTCACGGTCATCGATTCGTGAAACCACCAGGATTTTCATCCGTCACCTCAGGTATTCGATGATCTTGTCGTGCATGAGGCCGTTGCTGGCAACAAGGCACCTCCCGACGGTTACCTCAGCAGGGAACGACAGGCGAGACCCATCACGATCGCTCACCCTGCCTCCGGCTTCGGTACAGATCAGGATGCCTGCAGCGGCATCGGTCACCCTGAGTGTTCCTCTCAGATCGATAAAACCGTCGATCCTCCCGCTTCCGGTGTAGGAGAGCTCAAGGGCCGAGGCCCCGAGGAGCCGCCACCTGCGGACCTTCGTGCCAAGAGACAGGATCCCCCCGGGATTGAACTTCTGCCCGTAGAGGGAGAGGGCGCTCTGCTCGAGCCGGTCAATGCCCGAGACCCGCAGGGTTTTTCCGTCGACGAAGGCCCCGCCTCCTTTCACCGCAGTGAATGTCTCGCCTCCGGCCAGGTCCCGGACAAAGCCCGCGATGATCCCTTCATCGAGGGCCAGAGCCATGGACAGGGCAAAGAAAGGGATCCCGGCCACGGCATTGTAGGTCCCGTCGACAGGGTCAAGGAACAGGACTCCCGGCTCCTCTCCCAGCTCCACCCTCCCTGCCTCTTCGCTGACCACGGTGCCGCAGAGGGGCTGATCCTGCAGGCAGGTCATGATGCTGTCCTCGGCCAGCTTATCGATCAGTTTGGTGGGTGTCCCGTCAGCTCCCATGCCCGTAACCCTTCCTCCTTCGGGTCTCCCGACAAGGGGGGTGATCGCGTCGCTGACAGCCTGTGCCATCCCCTCGCAACGCCGGAGAAACTCACGGGATATGTCCTGCATCAGTTACTAGATGTTCAGCATCAGGAGATTAATATTTTGGTCATTTTTCTCTATTAGCGGGATTTAAATCAATATTCATTTTAACTTATAAAAAAGTGAATACCTTCCCTGAATTCTTTCTTTAAAAAAAAATGCCGTCGTTCTCCTCCCTGCCTGCCTGCCGGGAAGACAGGTGTCCGGGAAAGGGAAAAAAAACTCGTATTGATGTTCTTTACCCTGAAACGTTATCAGGGGCCGGTTGACTACTAATAATATAAGGATGGACGAACTGTATGTACGAGAGAGTCAATCATGAAAGAGCAGACAGAAGTCGGCAAGTTGAAGGAGGGCCGTTACGTGGTGATAGAGGAGGAGCCCTGTAAGATCCTCTCCATCTCCATATCGAAACCAGGAAAGCACGGGGCGGCCAAGGCCAGGATTGATGCCGTCGGGCTCTTTGACGGGGTCAAGAGATCCATCGTGCAGCCGGTCTCAGCGAAGACCTACGTACCTGTCGTCGAGAGAAAGAGTGGACAGGTAATCACCGTTGCCGGCACCCGGGCTACCCTGATGGACATGAAGGATTTTACCAATTTTGAAGTCGATATCCCTCCGGACAAGGTGGCCATGTTCGAGATCGGGAAAGAGTTGCCCTATATCGAGTCTCTCGGGAAGAAGAAGCTCGACATCGATTGAAAATACCGTTCCCTTTTTTTTATCCCCCTGGCTTATCGGGAATACAAAGCTATGGTTTCACCAAACTGGAGGACATGACCCTGCATGGCGCCGATGAGGTCTCCTTTCATGGCCCCGGCGGGGAGCTCGAGCATCCGGTCGAGGCCGTACACCTTGAAACTGTAGCGGTGCGTTGCCCCGGCGGGAGGGCAGGGCCCGGAATATCCCACGGTTCCAAAGTCATTCCTTCCCTGACGTGCCGGCACCGGGCGGCTTACTTCAGGTGTTTTCGGGATTCCGGCTGGAATTTCTCCTGTGGGAGGAAGGTTCCAGATCAGCCAGGGGCAGAACGAGCAGCAGGATGGTTGGTAGGGGTTGACGGCCATGACCGCAACCGAGACCGCGGAAAGCCCGTCGATGCTGATCCTCGGAGAACTGTCCTCTCCATCGCAGGTGTGCGAAGGGGGAAATTCCAGGAAATCGAGGTGCACCACCAGTTTGTCCATGACCGGATGGTGCAGTGTCACTTCGTATAATGGTTCTGGTGATGCCGGTTCTGTACGAAAGCGCCATAAACCTGTCCGTGCACCAGAATGTGTGGAACTTTTACCTACCCCTGGCAGCACGGACGACGTACGCTGTTACACGGACGGAGCATCCCGTGGGAACCCGGGGCCGGCTGCCGGGGCTTTTATCCTGGTCGACAGGGAGGGGAAAATCATCGAAGAACGGGGCTGGCTCATCGGGACCCGTACCAATAACGAGGCGGAGTACGAGGCACTCATCGCCGGTCTGGCGGCCGCAGCCGGTCACGGGTGCAGAGTGCTCTCCGTTTTCTCCGACAGCGAACTGGTCGTCAGGCAGATGCAGGGGACCTACAGGGTGAGGTCGCTACGGTTGCTTCCCTACCATACCAGGGCCCGGGAAGCGCTCGCCAGGTTCACACGGGTCAGTTTCAGGTCCGTGCCCCGTGAGGATCCCTTGATACAGAGAGCAGATCTCCTCTGCAACCAGGTCCTTGATTCTTTATCACGATAAGTCAGGGAAAATTTCAGGGTGGATGCGGCGTTGCCCTCAGGTATATGTCTTTATTATGCGGTTGCCCATATGTGATGGATACGGATTACGAGTTCGATACCATGGCGGAAAGAAATGTGCCCAATGAAGAAGAATGCGGCCACGAATGCGAGGGCTGCCCCAGCTCATCAACCTGCGAATCGGCAGGCGCGAAGACAGCCGGCCTTCCAAAGAAGGCTGATATCGACGTGCGCCATGTTGTTTTGGTCCTCTCAGGGAAAGGGGGCGTCGGGAAGTCGACGGTATCAGTCAACCTGGCCTACGCCCTCGCGGCCCATGGCTACAAGGTAGGACTCATGGATCTCGACATCCATGGACCGAATATCCCGAAGATGCTCGGTCTGGAGGGCCAGCGACTCACCATCCTGGGAAACATGATCGAGCCGATTAAGGTCACCGGAAACCTCGCCGTGATCTCCATGGCCTTCCTCCTGCCTGACTCGAGCACTCCGGTCATCTGGAGGGGCCCGATGAAGATGACCGCTATCTCCCAGTTCCTCTCCGAGGTTGACTGGGGACCGCTCGACTTCCTGGTGGTCGATCTTCCGCCCGGGACCGGGGACGAGGCTCTCTCGATTATCCAGCTGGCCCCGAACGTCCGGGGGGCGGTCATCGTCACCACACCGCAGGACGTGGCGACCATGGACGCGATGAAGGCGGCAAAGTTCGTCAAAAAACTCGGGATCCCCGTCATCGGGATCGTCGAGAACATGAGCGGGCTGGTCTGCCCTCACTGCAAGGAAGAGATAGACCTTTTCGGATCCGGCGGCGGCAAGAGGATAGCAGGGGAGCTCGGGGTGCCGTTCCTGGGCTCTATCCCGATCGACCCCGATCTCAGGAAAGCCGGTGACGAGGGAAGGCCGTTCATCATCAGGAGCAAGGACAGCCCCACCTGGAAGGCAGTCGACCATGTGATGGAAGAGCTTGTCACGGAAGTTGAGAAGGAATGAACTGCCGGGAGGTGCTGACAGGGAAGGAAAAGCCGTTCGAGATCTACGATGACATCAGCGCGGCCCTCTCTGATATCCATCAGTTTCCCGACCTGGTCGAGCCCATCTACCGGAAGGCCATGCTCATGGACGAGGAAGGGCTTGACAGGCTCAGGTTCGCCCTGGTCCGGGTCCAGATCTACTCTGACATCCACCGGAACGAGGACATGGAACAGGCCCAGAAATTAAAATATGTGTCCCAGGCTCTGGAGAAGGTGATCTTCGGGTCCCTGATCCTCGAGGGCGAGGTCATGGGTCACGACTGAAGGGGCCAGGACTCTCACACCCCCCTCATCTTTTATGGTTCTGTCTTCACACTTTCCGCCCCTTCGTAAAAATCCATCTGAAAATTGAAACCGCAACACCTCTTCCTATCGCTGGTATTCTATCCTGATGACCGATGCCTGGGGTAATTGAAGGGGCGGGGCCATGTCTCCGTAACCAGGCTGTCAAAGCCCTCACCAGCTCCCTTTCCCTCGGTGGCGTGGTTCCTCCTGAATCCCGAAAAGGGGAAATGAGATGTTGTCCGGGAACACATTCAAATGGAAATATCTGTGGTACCATGCCTCGCCACTCATTCATCGCCCGAATGCCCAACCGGCCCGGAGCCCTCCAGAAAGCTGCCGCCGTGGTGGAGCGAGGGAGAGGAAATATCAACCGCCTGCAGTTTGACCAGAAAATCGATCCCGAAACCGTCTTTTTCGAAGTGACTGCCGATGAAACTGCCTGCCGGCAGATCGAGAAGGATCTTGCAGCATTGGGTTTTCTCCAGGACAGCCTGCGCCCGCTCAACATCCTGAAGTTTTGCATCTCTCTTCCCCATGAGCCGGGTGCGTTGCATGAATTCCTGGACTACACGACGTCCGGAAAAGCCAATATATCAGCAATCGATTTCGATGACCGGGGGCAGCACCCTGACCGGGTGACTATCACTCTGAGCCTTGAGCAGAGCGCTGAGGCGGGAGAGCTTCTCGACGCCCTGAAATCCCGATACAGGATAGAGATCATCGAGTACGATACAACCGGAAAGAGCCTGGACCATACCATCTTCTACCTCAGGTTTGCCCAACAGATCCGGGAGATTGTCGGTGAACCGGAGGACCGGTTCCTATTCCAGCTCATCGGTGATCTCAATCATGCCGCCCAGGAGCTGATGAACCTCGGACAGGATCCCGGAACGGTCTTTGAGAGTATCCTGCAGACCGGGAGAACGCTCCGGAATACGAGCAATGACGGTTTCTTTGCCGATATTCAGGTCATCCCGGTCGCTCCGGATTGTCTCCTTACCTGCATACAGCTTCCGGCAGGGGGAAATGTTTACCTCTTCAGGACGGCGGAAGGATGCCTGATGGTCGACACCGGTTATGGGATTTATTCCCGGGATATCCGAAGAGTGATGGAACGGGTCGTTCCCGGCTGCAGGAAGGACATCTCGCAGGTTGTGATCACCCACGCAGATGCTGATCACTGCGGTGCGGGAGGCGACTACAATGTCCCTGTCCTGATGCACCCGGGTACACAGGAGATCATCAGGGCTGCGAACCGTGCCTATGGATCAAGGAATGAAGCCTCAATCATTGAAGAGATCTACACCTCTATGATCAATCTCTTCTCACAGTTTCATCCGCCTGTCTCTCCCCGGCTCTTTCCAACTGCCTTCCGGGAAGAGATCGCAGGATTCCCAGTCATCGACGAGATTGTGATGAGTGGATTTCGTTTCAGGGTACTCGAGGGCCTGGGTGGGCACCTGTACGGCCAGATCTACCTCTATTGCACGGAGCTCGGCCTTCTCTTTACCGGTGACACGGTCATCAATTTCCGGCACCTTTCCGCCGAGCGGACAGAATATAACACCCTTGCTGTCAACCTTGTGACATCTGTCAATGTGGATTCGGCGGTTGCGAAGATTGAACGGCAGCAGCTCCTGCGGCTCGCCGGAGATACTTCCGGGCACTTCTTTAATGGAAGGATCGCCTGCCTGATCTGCGGCGGGCATGGGCCGGTCTCAACCCTCTCAGATTCCGGGCTCGTCCCATACGGTCCCATCGATCGTATCGTTCCCTGCGACTGAGGTGATTATCGTGACGGGGTATCCAGCAGTTCAGCGGCAGCAACGACCAGGGCGGAGACGGCCGTCCTGATGAGGCTGGTGTCCGGGGAGAACCGGCTGCTGTGCAGGTACCCGCAACTTCCCTTCCCGTCATCACATCCCAGCCGGAAGTAGCAGACCGGTACCGGGGGGTCGGCCTGTGCAAAAAGGCCGAAGTCCTCGCTCCCTGTCAGGGGTTTTATACACCGCACATAGTCGCTTCCGAAGGAACGGACGAATGCCTTGGCGACTCTGTCGGTCAGGGCCGGATCATTGACCAGGGGCAGGACAGACTCCGGGAGGAGATCTATCCGGGGCATCAGTTCCCGGGGGATTCCTGAGGAGAGGGCGACACCGTCCGCGGTCCTTCTGATGGCAGCGAGGAGCAGGTCCCTGATCTTTGGATCGAAGTAGCGGATATTGACCTGGAGGATAACCTCCTCAGGTATAGCGTTGTGCTTCAGCCCCCCGTGGACAGAGGCAACGGTGATAACGGCGAACTCATCGGGGGGCATCTCCCTGCTGACGATGGTCTGGAAGGCGAGGATCATCCTTGCGGCGGCCACCACCGGGTCCCGGGTCTGCTCGGGATGAGCAGCATGTCCGCCCACGCCGCGGACGGTAATGTCCAGTGATTCGCTCCCGGCAGTGAAGATGCCTTCCCGGTAACCGATGACCCCCTCCGGAAGGTCCGGAGCCACATGGAAGGAGAGGGCAGCATCCGGCCGGCCGAACCGGGTGTAGAGCCCGTCACCCATCATCATGGCCGATCCTGAAACGGTCTCCTCGGAGGGTTGGCCGATGAGCATCAGTGTTCCGGTCCAGTGCCTCCTCAGCGCGGAGAAGGTCCGGGCGGCACCAAGGAGGGCGGTCATGTGCAGGTCATGACCGCAGGCATGCATCACTTCAACCTCCCTCCCCTTCGGATCCGTGGCTTTTCTCCTGCTCTGGTAGGAGAGCCCGGTCTCTTCCCTCACCGGCAGGGCGTCCATGTCTGCCCTGATCATGACCCTCTGTCCCGGCCCGTTCTCGAGAAGAGCCACCAGGCCATGGCCCCCGACTCCCCGGGTCACGGTGTAACCCGCGTCTTCCAGTTCACCTGCCAGCCTCCGGGATGTCCACTCTTCCTGTCCCGAGAGTTCGGGGTGGGCGTGGAATTCCCTGTACAATTTTTCGAGAGAGGGGAAGGCTGCAGCAATGACAGGATCCGCCAGGATGAGAAAATCCTCTCCTTTCATCTCAGTTCCCCTCCCCGGCTTCCCTTCCCGTGAGGTTCCGACGAAGGTCCCGGTACCTCTCAATCGACAGGTCAAGGAATTCCTTCTCCTGTTCAATACCGACGAACCGCCTTCCGGTGGCAAGAGCGACGAGCCCGGTCGTGCCACTTCCCGAGAACGGGTCAAGAACCAGGTCCCTTTCGTGTGAACTGGCCAGGATGATCCTTTTTAAGAGGGCACAGGGTTTCTGGGTGGGATGCCTCCCGAACTTCTTTTCGGAGCCCCTTGGTGACGGGATGCTCCAGACGGTCCTCATCTGTTTTCCCGGTCTTTTCAGGCTATCGCCAGGCCATTCGCCCTCCTTCATATCCGCGTAGTTGAAGGTGTGGCGACCGTTCCTGCTCTTTTTCGCCCAGATGAGGGTCTCATGGCTGGCTGTGAAATACCGGGTCGAGATGTTCGGAGGGGCGTTTGGTTTGAACCAGGAGATGTCATTCAAGAACTCGAAACCCTGCAGCTGGAGGGCATGGCCACAGGCAAAGATAGAGTGGTATGTTCCGGATATCCAGATGGATCCGTTCTCGGAGAGAACCCTCCGGCAGGCAGCGATCCATTCGGCATGGAACGAGAAATCTGCGGCTACCCCGGCACTCGCGTCCCAATCGCCCTTGTCAACCCGGGCACGCTTTCCGGCATGGCAGGTAAAGCCGCCGTTGGAGAGGTTGTATGGGGGGTCGGCGAAGATAAGGTCCACTGAACAGGGAGGAAAGTCCCTGAGGATCTCCCTGCACTCACCCTCGTAGAGGGTGAAGGTTCCGTCAACAAAGTAGGGATGCCTGTTCATCGAGAAGCCGGCCTCCGGAATCGGCAGGAAATTGCCTCCGCTGGTGTATAAGACAAGGTTGTCGCCCGGAGAGATAAATAATGACCAGGCCGGGCATTTTAAAAAAACGGGAGAAGTGGCAGAAAAGAGCCTCCCGAAATGGTGATGTAGTATGGGGTGACACCCTGATCGGAGATGTCGGAAAACCGGAGAGTCAAGGACATGATGCGCCTGATGGCCTGGCAGATCGGGAGCATAGCGGGGAGCCTATCCGATGAAGAGATAGATGCGTTCTTAAAAGAGATACTCAGTGCAGGCCGGATCTACGTGATGGGCGCCGGGAGATCCGGGCTCGTGGCAAAGGCCTACGCCATGCGGCTGATGCACCTCGGGTTCACCGCTTACGTCGTGGGAGAGACTATCACTCCCGCCATGCGCCCAAGCGACCTCCTGGTCATCTTCTCGGGTTCGGGGAGGACCAAGACTGTTGCCGATATCGCAGAGACCGGGAAAAAACTGGGGGGGAGGATCGCCCTGATAACCGCCAACCCGGAGTCGAGGATAGGAAGGATTGCGGACGCGATCGTGATCCTCGAGAGCCACAGGGACGAGATCCGGGATGAAACAACAGAGTTCGATGTGCGCCAGATGACCGGGGAGCACCGGTCATTTGCCCCGCTCGGGACCATCTTCGAGACCGCGTCCATGGTCTTTGCCGACTCCTGCATATCGAGGCTCATGGAGATATCCCAGATCGATGAGAAGCAGCTCCGGAAACGCCACGCGAATATCGAGTAGGAGAGGATCATGAAGGATTACCGATCTGCTGAAAGGTGCCAGGGAATAGAGATCTCAGGTATCAGAAAACTCTTTGAAGCAGCCGGCCCGGATTCCATCAACATGGGTCTCGGCCAGCCTGATTTCGATACCCCGGACCATATCAAGGAGGCTGCCATTCGGGCCATCAGGGAAGGAAAGACAGGATATACATCGAACATGGGGATACCGGAACTCCGGGAGGCGATTTCAGAGAAGTTCCAAAAAGAGAACGGTCTCTCCTACCCCCCCGACCGGATCATTGTCACCGCCGGGGCAAGCGAGGCCCTGCACATCGTGATGCACGCCCTGATCGATCCCGGAGACAGGGTTCTCTTCGCAGACCCCGGTTTTGTCTCCTACGGCTCCCTCGCCATCCTGGCCGGCGGGAGGCCGGAAGGTGTTTCGCTCAACAACTCCCTGTGCATCGATGTCGAGAAGGCCAAGGAACAGATGGACGGGGCGCGTCTGTTCGTTCTGAACTCTCCCGGGAACCCGACCGGGGCTGTGGAGCCGGAAGAATCGATCCGGGCCCTGGTCGAGTACGGGAATGATGCCGGCGTTACCATCGTGAGCGATGAGGTCTACGAGCACTTCATCTACCAGGGAACCCACCGAAGCGCCGCCCTCTATGGGGAGGACGTGGTGACGGTGAATGCCGCCAGCAAGACCTATGCCATGACCGGGTGGCGGCTCGGGTACCTCGCAGGACCGAAGGAGTACGTCGAGCAGAGCCTGAAGGTCCACCAGTATGCCCAGGCCTGTGCCACATCGATAGCCCAGTATGCGGCCGTATCCGCGTATACCGGCCCCCAGGATTGTGTGGCAGTGATGAGAGAGGAGTACCGGTGGAGGCGGGATTACCTGTACGGCGAACTGAAAAAGATGGGTTTTTCGTTCCCTCTCCCCGGAGGTGCATTCTACATGTTCGCCCCCCTGGGAGAGAGTCTCACCGAGAAGATCATCAGGAGAGGAGTCATCATCGTCCCCGGTGCGGCCTTCGGCTGCAATGCCCCGGGCTATGCCCGGATGAACTATGCTGTGGCCAGGGACAGTCTCCGAAAAGCGGTCGAACGCATCAGGGCCGCACGGGAGGAAGGATAGCCATGGTAAAGGAACTGGTCATAAAGCTCTCGAATGCTCACGGCGTATCGGGGAGCGAGGAGAGTGTCACCGGAATTGTCAGGCGTGAACTCAAAAAATATGTCGATGATATCTCTGTCGATGCCATGGGAAACCTCGTGGCCGTGAAGAAGGGAAGCGACTTCTCTGTCATGCTCGCTGCTCATACCGACGAGATAGGGTTGATGGTGAAATCCATTGATGAGAAAGGCTTCCTGCGGTTTGTCACCCTCGGGGGGTGGTACCTCCCGACCCTGTATAACCAGCGGGTCATCCTGCATGGCACCCGCGGGTCTGTTCCCGGCGTTCTCGGAGGAAAACCCCCGCACAAGATGGACGATGAGGAGCGGAAGAAGGGGATCAAGATCGACGACCTCTTCATCGATGTCGGTGTCGCCACTGCCGCCGAGGCCGAAGACCTCGGGATCGAGATCGGCACTCCCGGGACCATGGACCGTTCGGTCTCGGAGCTGGCCAACGGGCGCCTGACAGGGAAGGCTTTCGACAACCGGGTGGGGGTTGCGCTGCTGGTCAGGACTCTCCAGCTGGTGAAGTCACCCTTCACCATCTACGGCGTCTTCACCGTCCAGGAAGAGGTCGGGCTCAAGGGGGCTAGGACATCGGCATATGCCCTCAACCCCGACTGTGCCGTCGCCACCGATACCACCTTTCCCGGTGATCACCCGGGCATCGATCTCAAGGATGTGCCGGTGGAGATGGGGAAGGGCCCCATCATCACCGTAGCCGATGCCAGCGGAAGGGGCCTTATCGCCAACCGGGCCATGGTGACCTGGCTGAAGGATACCGCACGGCGGAACAACATACCGGTCCAGCTGGAAGTCGGGTCAGGGGGGACGACAGATGCGACGGCCATTCATCTCGAGAGAGGGGGAATCCCGAGCACCACACTCTCGATTCCGGCCAGGTACATCCACTCCCCTGTCGAGGTTGTCGACCTGCGGGACATCGAGAACGGTGTTTCACTTCTGGTCGAAGCCCTGAAGACCAGGCCAAAAATCTGAACTTTTCTAAGAAGATCTCATAAACTTTTTCTCTCCCCGGAAATTTGATCCAGACATTTATGTGACATATAACGAACCGGAAAGGATTTTACGAGCATCTTTCCAGAAGATGATACCTGGTAATGGGGGGTGTTAAGCTGATGGGTATTTGGATAATATGCCAGCTTATCAGGTAACCCGATAATCTATCCCTGGATAAGACAGTGATACGTGTTTCCGGTCTTTCCGGTTTCCC